>JAGXGT010000157.1 GCA_024636595.1 Sphingomonadales bacterium
ACATAATCCGGACCCTCGCGCCAATAGATGCCGCGCACATACTCCCGCCACCCGATGATTTGCCGGATGAACCCTTCCGCGGCGTTTAGCGGCACGTCTCCATCATGATAACGCCGCTCAACCTCTTGGCAGAGGTCGAGCGGGTCGAGCAGGCCAGAATTGATGTAGGGTGAGAGGATCGAGTGCCACAGAAACGGCTGCCCGCTGAGCAAGGCATCCTGATAGTCTCCGAACCGGGGCAGGGCTTCATCAAGAAATTTGCGTTTTTGCCGCATCGCTTCGTCATGGGTTACCGCAAAATGAAAATGGTCCAGTGATCCCGGATGGTCGGCGAATCTATCCGAGACCAGCGCCAGAACTTCGCGTGTGATCTCATCGGGGCGGAACCGGATCGGCTGCGGTATCGCGAGTTCGCCCTTTGCCGGTTTGCGATTATCGTTGTCATAATTCCATTTTCCGCCTTCGGGTTTGCCGTTCTCATCAAGCAATAAGCCAGTCTTTCGCCGCATTTCCCGATAGAAATACTCCATGCGGAGCTGCTTTTTCCCGTCTGCCCAGTCGGCAAAATCCTGATGGGTCGCGACAAAGCGATGGTCCGGGCAAATAGCGACCGGGATACCGAATTTCTGTTCCCAGTTCTCGATCATCGCCATGACCCGCCACTCACCGGCCTCGGTGACCCGGATGCTTTCGATGCTATGCCTTTCCAGCGCCCGCGCGACCTCACCGGAGAAGCTGCCGCTGTTATCCGGATCGGACCAAGCGATATAGTCAACCGACCATCCGCGCTCTTCGAGCGCTTTTGCGTGATGACGCATGGCAGAGAATATATAGGCGATTTTGGCCTTGTGATGCCGAACATAGGCTGTTTCTTCACTCACCTCCATCATCAGGAGCACGCATTCGTCGGGGTTTTGCGCCTCCAGCGAGGAGATCTGGATGGAGAGTTGGTCGCCCAATATCGGTATGAGGATTTTTTCAGACATGTTTCGATTATCACATCATCGGGCTGCATTTGGCGATCTGTGCTTTTGGGCAGTATGATAATTGCAGCGGCTGATGACATCGGCTGCGGGCTGTTCTAAACGATCCCGATGACCGATGATGAATCCAAAAAAATGGCACCACGATTTCTGGGTCGGGACAGTTCAATACCAACCTCGCCCGAGACGGCAGAGCTGGATTATGTGCCGAACCCGCGAGCGGGCGATTTGTATCTTGCCCGCTTTGCTGTGCCGGAATTCACTTCGCTATGTCCAGTCACCGGCCAGCCCGATTTTGCCCATCTGGTAATCGACTATGCGCCCGATCAGACCATCGTCGAATCGAAATCGCTCAAGCTGTTTCTGGGCTCGTTTCGCAACCATGCGGCCTTTCACGAAGATTGCACTGTGGGAATCGGTCGGCGGCTGTTTGACGAAATGCAGCCCAGATGGCTGCGTATCGGGGGCTATTGGTATCCTCGCGGCGGGATTCCGATCGACGTGTTCTGGCAGTCTGGCGAACCGCCAGCCGGATTATGGGTTCCGGAACAAGGTGTTGCGCCTTATCGGGGCCGGGGCTGAACGAGGGTTTACGCGCTTATCCGCTTTTGACTTTGCAACGTCACAAACAAACCCTAGTGTAAGCCCATGGATCAGCAACATCAGCATAGTATTGCCATCGCGGCATCCGATATCGATTTCATGGGGCATGTGAACAACGCCAACTATCTCACCTGGGTGCAGGATGCAGTTGTCGCCCACTGGCAGAAAATTGCCCCTTCTGACGCCGTCGCTTCTCACCTCTGGGTCGCGATCAAGCATGAGATCACCTACCGCAAGCCGGCCTTTTTGAATGATGATGTGATCGCCGAGGTGCTGCTGGAAAAAGTACACGGCGCCCGGGCGTTTTACAGCACCATCATCAAGCGCGGCGAAGAAGTGCTCGCCGAGGTCCAGTCCAGCTGGTGCTGCGTTGATGCGGACACGCTGCGACCGACTCGTCTGGCGAAAGATATTGTCGCGCGCTTCCTGGGCTAGGCGCTGATCATCTCATCAGGCCGCCGATCAGATTGCGGACAAAGCGTCCGGCAACCGGCCCGGCAAGATCGGTAACCACCGAACCGACGGCAGATGTTACGCCTGACTGCACCGGATTCGCCCGGGATTTTTTGCCCAACATTGTCGATGCGGCCATACCGGCAGCAGATCCTGCAGCAACCTTGGTGCCACGACTGAAGGCTTTTTCCCAGATGCTTTTGCTCTTGCGGGGCTGTTTTCCGACCTCTTCCTTACCCTTTTCCTCGACTTCCTGCGCGGTTGCGGTCGCATCGATCACCTTTTGCGCCAATATTTCCTCGGCACTGTTCCGGTCGATTTCCTCGTCATATTTGCCGTCATAGGGCGAGATCGAGTTAATGATCGCGCGTTCCTTGGGCGAGACCGGGCCCAGTCGTGACCGGGGCGGCTTGATCAGGGTCCGCTGGACGATCGACGGCGCCCCGTCTTCGAGCAGGGTCGACACCAGCGCCTCGCCCACGCGCAATTCGGTAATCGCTTGCTCGACATCGAGATCGGGGTTGATCCGAAACGTGTCGGCTGCCGCCTTGATCGCTTTCTTGTCGCGCGGGGTGAAGGCGCGCAGCGCGTGCTGCACACGGTTGCCGAGCTGGCCAGCAACCTCTTGCGGAATGTCGATCGGGTTCTGGGTCACGAAAAAGACGCCGACGCCCTTGGATCTGATCAGGCGCACGACCTGTTCGATCTTGTCTTCCAGCGCTTTGGGGGCATCATCGAACAGCAGATGCGCTTCGTCGAAGAAGAAAACGAGTTTCGGTTTTGCCGGATCACCGACTTCCGGCAGGGTTTCAAACAGTTCGGCGAGCAGACAGAGCAGGAGGGTTGCATAGAGTTTCGGGCTGCGCATCAGCTGGTCGGCGGCGAGTATGTTGATATATCCGCGACCCTGCTCGTCGCATTTGATGAAATCATCGATCTCCAGCGCCGGTTCTCCGAAAAACTGCCCCGCGCCCTGGCTGTCCAGTTGCAGTAACTGGCGCTGGATCGTACCGACGCTGGCCTTTGTGACATTGCCGTATTTCGCCGACAGTTGCTTGGCGTTTTCCGCCGTATAAGCGAGCATCGACTGAAGGTCATCGAGGTTCAGCAGCAGCAGGCCCTCTTCGTCGGCAAACCGGAATACAATATTGAGTACACCTTCTTGCGTGTCATTCAAATCCATCAGGCGCGCAAGCAACAGCGGCCCCATTTCGGTAATGGTGGTGCGGATCGGATGGCCCTGCTTGCCATAAAGATCCCAGAATATTGCCGGATTGTCGGAATAGGCATAATCGCTCATCCCCAGTTCCTTGGCACGTTCTTCCAGCTTGTCGGCATGTTTGAATTGCGGCGATCCCGCCATGGAAATTCCCGAAAGGTCGCCTTTTACATCGGCGACAAAGACCGGCACGCCATTGGCGGAAAAGCTTTCCGCCAGTCCCTGCAGGGTGACGGTCTTGCCGGTGCCGGTGGCCCCGGCGATCAGGCCATGCCGGTTGGCACGGGACAGGTTCAGGCTCTGCCGCTCGCCGCCGCCCAGTCCGAGAAAAATTTCTGTTGCGTCGGCCACCGGCGGTTCCCCTTGTTCAAGTAGCGATCAAACATCATAGCTTGACGCAAAAAAAAGGCCGGCGTCAAGCGCCAGCCCTTTTCTGTTACATGTGTTTAAGACTCGCTTAGCTGTCCTGCAGGCGAACCGCTACAAATTGTGGATCGCGCGCACCGCGACGGATTTGCAGAAGCACGGCTTCACGATTGGACCGTTTTGCGTTGCTTATCGCGCTGTCCAAATCAGCGGCGCTGTTCACCGGTTGGCGGTTGACGCTGGTGATCACAAATCCGCGCTTGATACCCTTTTGACCCGCATCGCTGTTCGGATTGACCGTCGATACGACGACGCCTTTTTGCGTCGATGCAACGCCGATCTGCCGGGCGATCTGTGGTGTCAGATCGACAACCGACAATCCCAGCGCTTCGGCGGTCGCTTGCGCACTCGCTCCATTGTCATCCTGGCCCATTGCATTGTCTTCTGCATCCGGGTCGAACGAATTGCTGGCCAACTCTTCTTCAGATGGCCGTGTGCCGAGCTTGGCACTGACCTTCATGGTTTTGCCATTGCGAACCAGTTCGATCGGAACATCGGTGCCAATCGGGAGATTGGCGACGAGGTAGGACAGGGTCTGGTCAGGCGTTACGGTCTTGCCGTTCACCTTGGTGATCACGTCACCAGCCTGGATACCGGCTTTTTGTGCCGCTTCGCCCGGTTCAACGCGCTGGACGAATTCGCCCTGATTCTTTTCCAGGCCAAGCGAGTCCGCCAGATCTTCCGAAAGCGCGCTGATCTGAACGCCGAGATATCCGCGTTCAATCTTTTTGCCGTTTTTCAGCGTTTCGACAATCGGAGCAGCAACTTCGGCTGGAATGGCAAAGCCAATGCCGACATTGCCGCCGGTTGGCGAGATGATCGCATTGTTGATGCCAATAACATTGCCGTTGAGATCGAACATTGGCCCGCCGCTATTGCCGCGGTTGATCGACGCATCGGTCTGCAAGAAACTGTCATAGGCACCCTGTCCGGTTCTCCGGTGAATGGCCGACACGATGCCGGTTGTCACAGTGCCGCCAAGACCAAAGGGATTGCCGATCGCAATAATCCAGTCGCCAACGCGGGCAGCAGCGCTGTCACCGAATTTGACGAACGGCAGCGGCTTGTTGGCCTTGATCTTGAGCACGGCGATATCCGATGCCGCATCGCGGCCGATGAGCTCCGCCTCATATTCGGTGCGGTCCGGCATGATCACGGTAATCGATTCAATGGTTGCATTGCGGTCACCTGGGGCAACGACATGATTGTTGGTGACAACATAGCCATCGGCAGAAATGATGAACCCTGATCCGAGAGACTGTGCTTCGCGCGTTTGTTCACCGCCGCCGCCGCCGCGATTGCCGAACAGGCCGTCAAAAGGCGTGCCCGCAAATGGATTGTTGCTCACGCGGACGCGCTGGGT
>JAGXGT010000158.1 GCA_024636595.1 Sphingomonadales bacterium
ATGCTGATCGACGCGGTCGGGGCGATCGCCATCTTGCAGGAGAAGCGCTCCATCACGCCCTGATCGGCGGCATCGGGACAGGGTCCGCGTTCCTTGGCCAGCATCATGCTGGCTTCGGACGCCTTCGCCGAAATGTGCTTGAAGATCTTGAAGTTCCACGATTTTGCCAGCGCGCTTTCGAAACCGAAGCCGCGGGCCTGCAAGAAACTGTGGAAGCCCATCACGCCGAGACCGACGCTGCGTTCGCGCATCGCGCTATATTTCGCCCGCGCCATTTCTTCCGGCGCGCGGTCAATATAATCCTGCAGAACATTGTCGAGGAAGCGCATGACATCCTCGATGAAATTCTTGTCGACCGACCATTCATCCCAGGTTTCAAGATTGAGCGACGACAGGCAGCAGACCGCGGTCCGGTCTTCGCCGAGATGGTCGCGGCCGGTGGGCAGCGTGATTTCGGAGCAGAGATTGGAAGTCGACACCTTCAGGCCCAGATCGCGGTGATGTTTCGGCATCATCCGGTTCACCGTGTCGCTGAAGATGATATAGGGCTCGCCAGTGGCCAGCCGTGTCTCGACCAGTTTCTGGAACAGGCTGCGTGCATCGACGGTGCCGCGAACCGAACCGTCCTTCGGTGAGGTCAGGTTGAATTCGGTGCCGTCGCGCACCGCTTCCATAAACTCGTCGGTCAGCAAAACGCCATGGTGCAGGTTCAGGGCTTTCCGGTTAAAGTCACCGGAAGGCTTTCTGATTTCAAGAAATTCTTCGATTTCCGGATGGTTGACGTCAAGATAGCAAGCCGCCGAACCACGGCGCAGGGAACCCTGCGAAATCGCCAGCGTCAGACTGTCCATCACCCGCACGAACGGAATGATGCCCGAGGTCTTGCCATTCAGGCCAACCGGTTCGCCAATGCCGCGGACGCTGCCCCAATAGGTGCCGATGCCGCCGCCGCGCGAGGCGAGCCAGACATTCTCGTTCCAGGTGTTGACGATACCGCCAAGACTGTCATCGACGCTATTGAGATAGCAGCTGATCGGCAGGCCGCGACCGGTACCGCCATTCGACAGCACGGGCGTCGCCGGCATGAACCAGAGTTTCGAAATATAGTCATAGAGCCGCTGCGCATGCGCCTCGTCATCGGCATAAGCGTCGGCGACGCGGGCGAACAGATCCTGATAGGATTCGCCGGGCAGCAGATAGCGGTCGTTGAGCGTTTCCTTGCCGAAGTCGGTCAGCAGATCATCGCGGCTTTCATCCTGCGTGATCTTGAAGCGGCGCTTTTCGACGCTGTGACTGTCGCGCTCGGCCTTCAATTCCTTTTCGTCATTGGCCTTGGCCGAAGCCGCTTCGGCAGCCGCTTTCTTGCTGACTTCCGGTTCGTTAATCGGCTGTGTGTTTTCGGTTTTGCTTTTTGGCGTATCCAATACTTCCGCGCCCATGTCACTCCCACTCATATCTGCTCCGGACCCACTCTCGTTGTCGCGGTTATCTCTAAAATCCATCAAAGCCCCCTCACATCACTCTACTAATTCAACGATCACAACGGCCTATCAGCCGATCAACCCATGGGATCTTTTCCGGGCATTTGTTCCTGTCTTGTTCGACTCGGGCCGAAGCTTTCATCCTAACAGTTTTGACACCCGGGCGGGCAATTATTTTATTGCCGCAATCCCGCATTTTCACTTCCAATTCGGCAAAAGAGGAGTCATCCACCGAGTCGGTGTTTCTGACGACTAACACTATAAGTTGGTGTGCCCCCTTGGCCGAACCACAACCTATAGTGGCTGAATCAGAATTTTATGCAAGGGGGTAAATGACATTTTAACGACTCTGTTCGTCGTATAAATGAGTCGCTTCGTCGAGCGCCGATTCAGCCCGACAAGGCGCGACGCGTGGACCTGCTAGGACTAGCGAGTAACGCAAGAGCAGATCAGGGAATTTACAAAAATAACTATCCACTGATCATCCACAGGGGGTGATGACACTATTGTGACACAATATCTGGTGGATCAGGGGTTTGTTCGGGCGTTTCCGAGCAGCAATTTGCGCACATCGCCACCCGCCTCACCGGCAACGATGAAGAGATAAGCGGCCAGAAAAAGCATTCCCCCTACCGAAGCAACCGCGGCGAGCGCCAAACCGGTGGCCGAAAAATTGTGGCGCCATGAAACCCAGAGCGCGGAGAGCAGCAAAAAGCACAGGAAATCAAAGTTGAACTGTCCCGGCCAGGCCATCACCGCCATGTCGCCAAAGAAGACGGGAATCAGGTTCCAGCCGTGGTTGGCGATGGTGACGCTGGTATAGGCTGCGATCGCGATAAAGAGCGCCGCCATAAGAATTCTGAATGCAGTCATAGGTGTTTTCCCCGTGCAGTTTCGGTCCCAACAGGATTTTTCTATTCAAGCACCATTCGATCATCAATTACCTTTGACGTAATCGGCTGTACCGCCCTCGTCGATCGCTGATTTACACACGTGCTTGCCGACCGACACCGCAAATCGCGTTGGTCTATCGACCTCCGAACAATGGATAGCAGGCGGCGACTTTTACGGCTTTCCGGGGTTTTTGCGCTTCGAATTTATCCTATTCGACCTTTCGGGATTCGTGATAGGTTGGAATACGTCCTGATTTGGTGGGGGGAAATGAGAATGTTGAAGCGGCAGATATTTCTAGGAATGGCTCTTTTGGCCAGCGAGGTTCCCGTTCAGGCAGAAACGATATCCGACTTTGACGCAATGGTCGATGTGTTGCGCGAGACCGTCGCTAAACATTCACCAGCTCCCGTTTTCAAGACCGAACCGATGCAAATTTATAAAAAGCCATATCTTGCCGATGATACGAAGTGGGAAAAACAAGCTCGCCAGAAATGGTATGACGGACAGCTTCCCGAAGGATTTCCAACGGAAGGTAATGTAGCCGCACTCTACATTGATCGCTGCGGGCCGAGCGCACCCAATGATGAACTTCTCACCGACGAAATAGACAGTGACCTCCTCCAAGCGATCGATTCGGCATTCATCCGCAACGCGCTGGCAATGAAAGGCGTAACCGATATTGATTTTGCGCCGCTGAAGGTCCGGGATCGCTTTAACCGGTCGCGCGAGTTGCCCGATCCCGGCCTGCGGGCGATCAATACGATATTGCAGAACCGCTTCGAAACCGGCGAACTTGCCGAGCGGATTGCAATATTCGAGCCATTCTGTCCCCGTTCGCAGCGTGGCACATATCCGCAGATGTTCGAAAATTGGGAATCGGCAGGCCGGATCGGATCGCCACCGCCACCTCCGCCCCCTCCTCCTCCATCCCCGCCACCGCCTCCACCGCCCCTGCAACCTGTCGCTCCACCGGTGATTTTCAATCGCCCGGCCAACGCACAAGTCTGGGTGACCAGCGAGTTGCAATCGCGAATATGCAAAATCAAGACGGGTTCATTCTATCGCGCTTCATGCAAATGGACCCAATTGAGCGGCACCGCCCTCAATCTGAATGGACGCTATTATCGCTATCGGGTTGAGTTGAGCACGGGGGCCCGGCGCAACGGCACCATTGATTTGCAGAAACAACCGAGCCCAATCGATCTGACCATTTGAACGGAGCTGAATTGTGACCCAATTGGACGAATTCAAGAAAATATTTGAAGATTTCGGAACGGTCGGTAGCCTTGCCGTTGGTGGCGCGGTTTTAGGACCCATCATCAGCGCTGCGTCTGGACTGGCGCCGCCATGGCCAAACAATCTGGAATTCGTGGCTTCGGTCTTGATGCTGCTTGCTCTGGCGATGGTATTCCAATTTCTTCCCAAGCGACGCTCAGGCTATGCAATGGTTTTCATCGCCGGATCCGTGATTTTGGTATTGACGCTCGCACTACAGGTTTGGCTCCATATTCGCTTCATCACCGAAGCCCCGGGCATGGAGACAAGGCTCATAATGGGCTGCGGCTGGACACGCGATGTACTGCTCGTTGCGCAAAATTCGAACGAATTCAATCTGCAATCGCAATGTCCGGGGGACTATCGACCGCTGCTAGAAATGGCCGAAAATGATCCATCACAAATCTGGACAGCTTCCAGCATTGATCAGATTGCGATGCTCCTGGCTGCTACATGGATAGCGATTTTCGTTTCGCTGTC
This sequence comes from Sphingomonadales bacterium, assembly GCA_024636595.1. Taxonomy (GTDB): domain Bacteria; phylum Pseudomonadota; class Alphaproteobacteria; order Sphingomonadales; family Sphingomonadaceae; genus Parasphingorhabdus. The sequence goes on from JAGXGT010000158.1 coordinate 4,131, forward strand.
CGTCGCGCTAGGCTCATTCGTGATTTATAATTCGCGGCAGCGCTCCGCACGCAGGGCCGCGGCAAACTGAAATTAGGCGCATGGCCCATAATGTCAGGGCCATCGTTGCATCACAAAAACTTGCTCGGGCGGACTCTATCCGCCAAAAGACTCGCGGATCAAATTTCGCCGATATTCTGGAGCATTCATGACCACCACCATCAAGACCGCCGACCTGATTGAAAGCGTCGCCGACGCGCTGCAATTTATCTCCTATTATCATCCGATGGATTATATCCGGGCGCTCGGCAAAGCCTATGAGGCGGAGAAATCGCCTGCGGCGAAGGATGCGATTGCGCAGATATTGACCAACAGCCGGATGTGCGCCGAGGGGCACCGGCCGATTTGTCAGGATACCGGCATTGTGAACGTCTTTGTCAAATGGGGCATGGATTGCCGGCTCGATGACACGTCACAATCGATGCAGGAAATTGTCGATGAGGGCGTGCGCCAGGCCTATCTCCATCCAGAGAACAAGCTGCGCGCCTCGATCCTGGTCGCCCCGGCCTTCACCCGGCGCAATACCAAGGACAATACGCCATCGGTGCTGCACGTCGAGATGGTTCCGGGTAGCAAGGTCTCCGTCGATGTCGCGGCCAAAGGTGGCGGATCGGAGAATAAGTCCAAGTTCAAGATGATGAACCCGAGCGACAATATCGTCGACTGGGTGCTGGAAATGATCCCGCTGATGGGCGCGGGCTGGTGCCCTCCCGGCATGCTCGGCATCGGCATTGGCGGCACCGCCGAACGGTGCGTCCTGCTCGCCAAGCAATCGCTTATGGATCCGATCGATATGGGGCAGCTGAAAGAGCGCGGACCGCAGAGCGATATAGAGGAAATGCGGATCGAGATTTTCGACAAGGTCAATGCGCTGGGGATTGGCGCGCAGGGACTGGGTGGGCTGTCGACGATCCTCGACGTCAAGATCAATGACTGGCCCTGCCACGCCGCCGGCAAACCGGTGGCGATGATCCCGAATTGCGCAGCGACGCGCCACGCGCATTTCACGCTGGATGGCAGCGGCCCCGCCTATCTCGAGCCACCGAAGCTGGACGAATGGCCGGACGTCAACTGGACGCCGTCATCGGAAGCGAAGCGGGTGCATCTCGATCAGCTGGATGCCGCCGAAGTGGCAACATGGAAACAGGGTGATCGCCTGCTGCTCAACGGCAAGATGCTGACCGGCCGCGATGCCGCGCACAAGAAGATCAAGGATATGCTGGATGCTGGCGAAGAGCTGCCGGTCGAATTCCGGGGCCGGGTGATCTATTATGTCGGTCCTGTCGATCCGGTCGGCGAGGAAGTGGTTGGCCCGGCTGGTCCGACTACCGCGACGCGGATGGACAAATTCACCGACATGATGCTCGAGCAGGGGTTGCTGGCGATGGTCGGAAAGGCGGAGCGCGGGCTCGACACGGTCGGCTCGATCAAGAAGCACAAGAGCGCCTACCTGATGGCGGTTGGCGGCAGCGCCTATCTGGTGTCGCGGGCGATCAAAGGTTCCAAGGTCGTCGGCTTTGAAGAGCTGGGCATGGAAGCGATTTACGAATTTGAAGTGCAGGACATGCCGGTCACCGTCGCGGTCGATGCCGAAGGGCAGAGCGTACACCATCTGGCGCCGCTGGTCTGGCAGGAGAAGATCCGCAAGGAAGGGTTGCTCGAAAGCACCTGAAAAACCGCGCGAAAATGCTTCGCCCGGTCAGGTACGCGAAGGTCGATCCCGTCAGCCGGATTAGCGCTCGATCAGTAAGGGTTTAAACGTCGCGCCGTGTTGTTGTGGTCGTTGTCTCGTCAACAGCCCCATCAGGCGATGCGTCGCGCGAACGGGTGCGGTTGGTTGCGGACATCAGCCCGATTCCGATCAGTACAACGGCTCCCACCGCAATATAGGTTGGCGGTGCGCCCAGCAAAAACGCGCCATAAGCCAGTCCACCAACGAAAACGAAAAAGCCGATCATATAAAGTGAAAAAGACGACATCATTGATACTCCTGTTACTCCAGACATGCGCCCGGCATCAGACATACGTCCGGCGCAGCCCGAGGTTGCATTAACCGCTAAATCTTAACAGGTCCTGCTCTGGTTGCGGCATCGGAAATCGAGTGACGGGGCGGGCTGCACCGGGCCTTTCCCTCCGCGACACCAAACAGCCGGCAGAATTGAACGCGATCTGGAAAGCGCGTACCGCGAGCCTATTTCGCGGTTCGGCGGCAGCGCTCCGAACAATAGACCACATTGTCCCAATCCCGCGCCCATTTCTTGCGCCAGGCAAAGGGCCGCTCGCACACCGGGCAGATTTTTTCCGGCAGGTTCGGTTTCCGGTGCGCCATCAGTCGTCGCGCTGGGTTGTTCGTTGCGCCCGCATCCGCTCCGCCCATAGCTGGACATCGCCCTGGTCATCGCCTTCGTGGCGCGGTGCATATTTTTCAAAGACACCGTAAACCTCGTCCCAGCGCTCTTTCATGCGCACGACATTATAGGGGTGGCTGACCAGATAAAATTCGCCGGCCTGCATCTGCCGGAAAATCAGCGCGGCAAATTCGTCGGTGTCCATCGCCGCGTCCGCTTGCAGTTCGGACAGTTCCGATTTTACCCAGCCGGGCAGAATGACCCCGAGCCGGATATTGTCCGGGGCCTCACGGCGCAGCACGTCCATCAGGCCAAGCACGGCATGTTTGCTGGACACATAGGCACCGCCGGATCGGGGCAGCGCATTGAACAGGCTGTTCTCCGAGCCGACCGTATAGATGGCCGAAGGCAGGCCATCGGCCTTGTAGCGCTTGCCGAAGGTCGAAATGCCGTGCCAGACGCCCCAGAAATTGACTTCGTAGAGCCGGCGCGCTTCTGCCAGTTCCATGTCGATCACGCTCGCTCGCCCGCCGCCGACACCGGCATTGTTGATGATGATATCGCCGCGCCCGTTTTCCGCCCAGGCGAAATCGGCCAGTGCATCCACTTCTTCCGGCTGGCTGACATCGCCGACAAAATATTTGGCATCGATATCTTCCCCGGCGAGGGCTTCAACCGCTTCCTGCAGGCGGTTTTCGCGCGGTTCGAACAGGATGATCCGGGCGCCCGCCCTGCCCAGTTGCCTGGCCAGCGCAAAGCCGATCCCGGTGGCACCGCCGGTGATCACCGCTGTCTTGCCTGCAAAATCCATATGCCGCTCCTTCGCCATTGACTGGCAGATAATTTTTCTGGTCCAATGACAATGGCAGCAAATGCGATTATGTTGAAGCCATGTATATTTTCATCATCTTTATATGCGGTATCTGCAATTTCGCGATGCACAAGGCCATGCTCGAGAGCAATCACCCGATCATCGCCGAAGCGCGCGGCAATTTCCGCAAGCTGCTGGGACCCTATGGCAGCTATATATTGGAATTTTTCATGCTCGTCGCAGCGTTGCTGTTCGGCAATATGGGCATGCTCACTGCGGTGATTTTCTATTTCGTCTACACGCTCGCCAATTGCGCGGCAGCCTGGGTGCTTTTTTCAAACAAACATTAAGATAGAGCGGGTTACCCTAAAAAGTCCCGCGATGCCGTTCATCCGACTACGGATGTGGTTTGTCGAAAGCCGGTATCGGCTGCAACCATTCGGACGTAGCAGCGCCCGATCAGAAACGGACGGGTGGGGAAACAATATTTTGTACAATCGAAAAGGTGCTTTGACAGGCATTGCCATGAGCGCAATGATCAGCACGACGTTTCTCCCGATCGCAGTTCAGGCGCAGACGGCACCGCTTTCGTCGTTGCAGCCAAGAGTCGAAAGCGGGCGGCAGATATATGACGCCAACCAGTTTTCCCGTTTCAATCCGCGCACGGCGCTGGATATGGTTAGTCAGGTGCCCGGCTTCACCATCGACACCGGCGATAGCAACGAGCGCGGTCTGGGCCAGGCCGACGAAAATGTGCTGATCAATGGTGCGCGGATCTCGGGCAAGAATATCGATGCTTTCACTTTTCTGGGCCGGATTTCGGCCGCCAATGTCGTGCGGATCGAAATTGTCGATGGCGCGACGCTGAGCATCTCCGGCCTGTCCGGACAGGTGCTCAATCTCGTCACCAACGCCAGCGAAACCGGCGGCCTGAGCGGCAACTTCAAATGGTCACCGCAATGGCGGCGCTCCGGCAACAACTGGTTCGACGGGGAGGCCTCGGTCAGCGGAAAATTGGGCAAGGGTAATTTTACCCTGTCGATCGAGAATGATGCCGCGCGCAATGGCGTCGAAGGCCCCGAGCGGATCAACGACCGGTTTGGCGCCTTGCTGTTCGAGCGCGACGAGGTCGCCCGCTATCGTCAGGACCAGCCGAAGCTGAGTGGTTCGTATAGCCGAACCAGCGACGGCGGCGCGGTGTTCAATGCCAATGCCGCTTATCAGATTTACCGGAAACGGGAGTCGGTTGCCACCGACCGTACGCAGGCCGGTCAGCCCGATATATTCGAATATTATTCGAGCCGCGAAGATGAATGGAATGGCGAATTCAGCACGGATTACGAATTTGGCCTGGGCGGCGGGCGGCTGAAACTGATCGGCTTGCAGCGTTTTGAACATAGTCCGGTCAGCGATTTTTTTGGCCAGACCTTTTTCGATGGCACAACGCCGCCCAACGGTAGCCGGTTTGACCGAGTCACCGATGAAGGCGAGTCGATCCTGCGCGCCGAATATGGCTGGAAAACCGCGGGCGGGACCGACTGGGGCATCAGCGCCGAAGGCGCCTATAATTTCCTCGACAATATCGGCGCGCTGGCGGTGCTGGACACGCAGGGCATATTCCAGCCGGTAGCGCTGACCAATGCCAACAGCAAGGTTACCGAATATCGCGGCGAACTGATCACGTCTTATGGTCGGCCCCTGTCGGACGACCTGACGCTGCAAGCGACACTGGGCGGTGAATATAGCAAGATCAGCCAGAGCGGCGCAAAAGGCCAGAGCCGGTCTTTCGTGCGGCCGAAAGGGTCGGTTTCGCTCGCCTGGAAAGCCAAGCCTGGCCTCGATCTCAGCCTGAAAGTCGAGCGGTCGGTCGGTCAACTCGATTTCTTCGATTTCGTCGAATCGGTCGATGTTTCGCAGAATAACGGCAATGCCGGCAATCCCGGACTGGTACCGCCGCAAAGCTGGCGCGCGGAGCTGGAAGCAACCCAGAAGCTGGGGCCATGGGGGTCGCTGACGGTCAATATTTATGGCGAGAAGTATAGCGATATTGTTGATTCCATTCCGATCACAGCGACCACCGAGGCGCGCGGCAATCTGGACAGCGCGACCAGTTACGGCGTGGAAATGGTTTCCAGCATCTTGTTCGATCCGATCGGCTGGCGGGGCGCCAAGCTAGATTTCGAGGGCGAGCTGCGCAAAAGCTCGCTGCGCGACCCGCTTACCGGGGTGTTCCGGCGGATCAACGACGACAAAATTTTTACCTACGAAGTGAACTTCCGGCAAGATATCCCGAACAGCAACTGGGCCTGGGGCGCAGGAGCAGAAGATTTCCGTTATTCGGGCACTTTGCGGCTCGACCAGACTACCCGTTTCCGCACCGGTGCTCCCTACACCTGGGTGTTTGTCGAGCATAAAAATATTTTCGGTCTGACGGTAAAGGCCGATCTAGGCAATCTGCTAGGGCGCAGCGAAAATTTCACCCGCGCCGCCTATGGCACGATTCTGGGCCAGCCGGGTGATCTGGACCCTCCGTTCATTCGGGGCCGCCGCAACGGTCCGCTGGGATTCGTTGAAGACCGCAGCCGGGAATTCGGGCTGATCTACAGGCTAACAGTTAGCGGCAGTTTCTAAGGCCAAGATCCAAGCGCACCGCCCTGTTGCCCGATTAGCCGCATAGACTTTCACCGCCAGCATCCCTACATCCACAGCCATGCCACCTGATTATGCTACCGAGGGTCAAATCGACCCTCCGATGATCCCCACGCTCAAGCGTTTCCTGCCTTATCTCTGGCCCAAGGGTGAGCCGAGCTTAAGGCTGCGAATCATAATTGCCGGATTGCTGGTATTATGTGCCAAGGCGGCAATCCTGACGATGCCCTTCATCTACAAGGCGGTGATCGATGGCATGTCGAACGATGCGCTCGAGACCGAACTTACGGTTTTGCTCGCGCTTGTAGGCGCTTATGGTCTGGCCCGGTTCGGGCAGGTGATGTTCGACAATCTGCGCAACATCGTGTTCGAGAAGGTCGGCCAGCAAGCGGCACGGCGGCTGGCGACCAATGTCTTTACCCATCTACACAGCCTGTCGCTGCGGTTCCATTTGGGCCGCCGTACCGGCGAGGTTACCAAGATCATCGAGCGCGGGACCAAGAGCATCGACGTCATGCTCTATTTTCTCCTATTCAACATTGCCCCGACGGTTGTCGAATTGACGGCGGTGCTGATCATCTTCCAGATCAAGTTCGGCTTTGGGCTGGTCGCTGCGACCATGGCAATGGTCGCGATCTATATCATCTTCACCCGCAAGGTGACCGACTGGCGCAATGCGCTGCGGGCGCGGATGAACGACATGGACACGCGGGTGATCGGCCGGTCGGTCGATGCGTTACTGAACTACGAGACGGTCAAATATTTCACCGCCGAACGCCGCGAGAGCGAGCGCTATGATCAGGCGATGCGGGACTGGGCCAATGCCGCGGTCAAGTCGGAAAACTCGCTCGGCATGCTCAATATCGGCCAGTCGATCATCACCAACCTGACGATGATCGGCGCCATGGCGTTCAGCGTCTATGGCTGGAAACAGGGCGATCTGACGGTCGGCGATCTGGTGCTGGTGAACGCGCTGCTGATGCAGCTGTTCCGGCCGCTCGACATGCTCGGCATGGTCTATCGGACGATCCGCCAGGGACTGGTCGACATGGACGCTATGTTCAAGCTGATCGACACCGAGCAGGAAGTTATCGACAAGCCGGGAGCCAAGCCGCTGCAGGTTTCCGATGGCACCGTCCGGTTTGAAAATGTCGTGTTCAACTATGACGACGATCGGCAAATTCTGCACGGGCTCGATTTTGAAGTGCCGCCAGACGGGACGCTGGCGATTGTCGGGCCGTCCGGTGCCGGCAAGTCGACGATCGCGAGACTGCTGTTCCGTTTCTATGATCCACAGGCTGGGCGGATCCTGATCGACGGGCAGGATATCGCCGAAGTCACCCAGCACAGCCTGCGCGGGGCGATCGGCATTGTGCCGCAGGACAGCGTGCTGTTCAACGACAGCATCGGCTATAATATCGGTTATGGCCGCGAAGGCGCCAGCCAGGCGGAGATTGAAGAAGCCGCACGCGGGGCAGCGCTGGATGGCTTTATCGCCAAGCTGCCCGACGGCTATGATACGCAGGTCGGCGAACGCGGGCTGAAATTGTCCGGCGGCGAGAAGCAGCGCGTGGCGATTGCCCGGACCTTGCTGAAAAATCCGCCGATCCTGATTTTGGACGAAGCCACTTCGGCGCTCGACAGCCGCACCGAGGATGAGATTCAGGCGACGCTCGCGAAGATATCGGAACGCCGCACCACATTGATCATCGCGCACCGGCTATCGACGATCACACATGCTGACGAAATTATCGTGCTCAATGACGGGCGTATCGCCGAACGCGGCAGCCACCGTCAGTTGCTGGTCAAGCGCGGGCTCTATGCAGACATGTGGAAACGGCAGGCGGAGGACCAGCGGGAGGTCGCGTGACCACCCATGCAGATTACAATTTCGGTCATTTCTGTTTTTCCGGTTTCGCATTCTACCCTCACTGGCTAGGGAAAGACACATGACCGCAGCCCTCCTTCCCCTGCTCAAATCCACCTTCGGGTTCAGCAACTTTCGCGGCATGCAGGATGCAGTGCTGCAACGCGTGATGGCGAAGCAGAATGTGCTGGCCGTGATGCCGACCGGTTCCGGCAAGTCGCTCTGCTATCAGCTGCCCGCCCTCGCCAATAACGGCACAACGATCGTGATCTCGCCGCTGATCGCGCTGATGCATGATCAACTGCGCAGCGCCGAAGCGGTCGGGATACGGGCGGCCACCCTCACCTCTGCCGATGACAATCGCGCCGAGACCATTGCCAGATTGAAGGCTGGCGAGCTGGATCTGCTTTACGCTGCGCCGGAACGCGCATCGCAGCCCCATTTCCGGGAATTGCTGGAACAGACCGATATCTCGCTGTTTGCGATTGATGAAGCACATTGCGTGTCTGAATGGGGTCATGATTTCCGGCCGGATTACCGCTTGCTCCGACCGCTGCTCGATCATTTCGGATCGGTGCCGAGGCTGGCGCTCACTGCCACTGCCGACGCGCATACACGCGAAGATATTTTGGTGCAGCTGGGCATCGAACCGGATGGCCTGATCCTCGCCGGTTTTGACCGTCCCAATATCCGTTACAGCATCAGCCCGCGCTCCGGGCTAACAAGGCAGATCGGGGATCTGGTCGCCCGCACGCCGGGGCCAGGGATTGTCTACGCGCAGACCCGGGCGGCGACCGAGAAAATGGCCAGCCAGATCGCCAGCACCGGCCGCAGCGCCCGCGCCTATCATGCCGGACTGCCGCCAGAAGTACGCCAGCGAAACCAGCATGATTTTGTTGCCTCCGAAGATATGGTGATGGTTGCGACGATCGCTTTCGGGATGGGTATCGACAAGCCGGATGTGCGCTTTGTCGCCCATGCCGGACTGCCCAAGTCGATCGAAGCTTATTATCAGGAAACCGGTCGGGCCGGGCGCGATGGCGATCCGGCGGAGGCGCATATGTTCTGGGGCGCGGAAGATTTCGCCAAGGCGCGGCAGCGGCTCGGCGAGGTTGATCAGAGCCGACTTGACGGGGAGCGGACAAGGCTAGCCGCCCTAGGCGGTCTGGTCGAAACCGCTGGATGCCGCCGTGCGGTATTGCTGAAACATTTTGGCGAGAACCCGCCGGCCCAGTGCGGCAATTGCGACAATTGCCTGAACGCGCCGGAAACCCGCAACGTCACCGAACTGGCGCGCAAATTTCTGTCCGCCGTCTATCGCACCGGCCAAAGCTTCGGCGTCACCCATCTCGAGGCTGTGCTGACCGGACGGCAGGAAGAGAAAATCCTGTCGCGGGGTCACGACAAGCTGTCGGTATTCGACATTGTCGGGGAAGAGGAAGCGCCGCTGATCAAGGCCGTATCGCGATCGCTATTGCTCCGCGATGCGCTGCGCAACACCGATCACGGCGGTTTGATGTTTGGGCCCGAGGCGCGCGGGATCCTAAAGGGCGAACAGGAAATCGCCATTGTCGAACCGCCGAAGCGGCAGTCGCGCAAGCGGCGGGGTGACAGCGCTTCGCTCAATCCGTTTGGCGACCCGCTGTTCGAGGCCTTGCGCGCGAAGCGTATGGAGCTGGCCAAGGAGCTTGGCGTCCCGCCCTATGTGATCTTTCATGACAGCGTCCTGCGTGATATGACCGGTCTGAAACCCGGTAGCCTGTCGGCGCTTAGCGAGCTTCCCGGCGTCGGTGCGGCGAAACTGGAGAAACATGGCGATGCTTTTCTGGCGGTAATCCGCGAGGTGACCGAAGCAGAGCAGGTGAATATATGAAATATCTATTCGCATTATTACCGGTGGCCCTGATGGGCTGCAGCGCCGCTACGGCGACCAACACAAACGTTCCGACAGAGGAGACCCAGAGCATGTTCCGGAAAATCAACGATAATATAAGCGTTTCGCCGCAAATCAGCTTGGACGATATTAGCGCTGCCAAAGCCGAGGGGGTCACCCTGATCATCAACAACCGGCCCGATGGCGAAGACCCGTCAGCGCCGCAGAGCGCCGACATTGAAGCGGCGGCCCGGGACGCTGGCATGAAATATATCGCGATTCCGATCACCCATAGCGGCTTTTCGGGACCTCAGGTCGACGCGATGATCGCAGCGCTCGCCGATGGCGACAAGGCGCTTGCCTATTGCCGGTCCGGCACCCGCTCGACCCTGCTCTGGTCACTGGCGCAGGCCAAACAGGGCGTCGATCCCGACGAGATTTCCCGGCTGGCAGGCAATGCCGGCTATGACATCACCCCGGTTCGCGCGATGGTCGATGCGCTCGCCGCGGACAACTGATCGCCGCATCTGGACAGCCATTAACATTCGTGTAAATAGGCTCGGTCATGGAAAATCTGCCATCTCCGACCGACTGGGCGGTCCCGTTGTTCATTATCACCGTCGCGATGGAATGGTGGTGGAGCCGCAAGAACAAGAAAATACGCTATGAGACCAGGGATGCGCTGACATCGCTAGCCCTTGGAACGGGTAGCGTGGTCGCAGGGATATTGACCGGCGGGTTCGTACTGGTGCTGAGCCTGTGGCTCTATCAATATCGGATTTTCGATTTCGAGATCAGCTGGGCCAATGGCCTGTGGATCGTGCCCCTGGCCTTCGTACTCGATGACCTCGCCTATTACTGGTTTCACCGCACCGCGCACCGGGTCCGGTGGTTCTGGGCGGCGCATGTTATCCATCACAGCAGCCAGCATTATAATCTGACCACCGCGCTGCGGCAGACCTGGACCGGTTTTTTTGCGCTGAGTTTTCTGTTCCGGATGCCGCTGTTTCTGATCGGCTTTCCGCCGGCGCTGATTTTCTTCCTCGCCGGACTCAATCTGATCTATCAATATTGGATTCATACCGAAGCGATCGACCGAATGCCGCGATGGTTCGAGGCGGTGATGAACACGCCCTCGCACCACCGCGTCCATCATGCGACCAATCCGCGCTATCTCGACCGCAACTATGCCGGGGTTTTCATCATCTGGGACAAGCTGTTCGGCAGCTATGAACCGGAAACCGATGAAGAAAATATCCGCTATGGCATCATCAAGAATCTGACCAACCACAATCTTTTGTGGGCCGCTTTTCATGAATGGATCGGCATTGCCAAGGACCTGTGGAGCGCTCCGTGGCGGCACAAGTGGAACTATCTCGTCAAGCCACCGGGCTGGAGCCATGACGGCAGCCGCGAGAGCAGCGAGACGATCAGGGAACGCTGGCAACAGGGGCGCTAGTCCAAGCCTCGCCCCGGATTACATATTTGTTACTATCCTTTCCCGCAAAAAAAGGGCAAGCGCGGTATAGAGGGCCGAGGACCCCTCCAGTCGTGCATGACGCGCACGCGGGTCGCGCATTGGAACCATCTTGCAATTTTCAAAGGCATCCAGCCGCCATCGGTGCGGGCTGGCCAATACTGGCACCTTGCCTGCCGATGCTGTGTGCCAAAGGCCCGGCTGATGGACATGAGCGGCACGCAAGACATGCACGGTGACCCGCAGTTGCTGATGTCCAGTCCAGCGCTGATTTCCCGAATCGTACCGACCGGCTGGATAGTGGGCTTGCTGTCGGTGAGCCTGCTGATCGTCATCGCCATGATGGCGGGGGCTGGACTCGGCATGGATTTCCTGAAAGTCAGCAACGGCAAATATGTGCTCGTACTGATTCTGCTGGCGACCACCCGCTATGTGATGCGGGGTCAAGCGACTGGATGGCGGCGGATCGCGCGCGACTTCTGTGAATATGTCGGCTTTTTCCTGTTCATCAGCCTGCTGGGCGCCACCGCCACCTATCCTGCTGCGGCAGCAACCAGCGGATTTTCCGACCCGGTGCTGGCGAAAATCGATGCTTTTCTGGGGTTCGACTGGATGGACTGGTATATGCTGGCGGTGAATCATCCTTGGCTGCAAACGGCCGGCAGTCTGGCTTATGCCAATATCTACCTGTCGCCCGTTCTGCTGCTCGGCGGTCTTGCGCTGAGCGGCGAGCGGGCCCGGGCGCAGCTGTTCCTGATCAGTTTCTGGCTGGCGGCGGTAATTACCATGTTGCTGTTTTTGGCGGTTCCGGCGGTTGGTCCGCTCTCCTATCTTTGGCAGGGACCGGTTCCCTATATGCCGACCAGCGGCGTTTATCAGGCAGAATTGCTGCCGCTGCTCAGGGACAATCTGCTCGGCTCGGTCGATCTCGGTGCGCTGCAGGGTCTGGTTTGTGCGCCCAGTTTCCACACGGCGGCGGCGGTCATCTATATCGCCATGGCCTGGCCGTGCCGCTATTTGCGCTGGCCACTGCTGCTGATCAACGGCGCGATGCTGCTGTCGACGCCGGTGGAAGGAACCCATTATTTGATCGATATGATTGCTGGCGCGATAGTTGGATTATTTGCACTGTGCACGGCGGGTGCAATACAATATAGCCTGCCCAAATTGCGACAAAAGCGAATATTGGGAGAGACAGGTTTATGGCAGATTTTGACATCATCGTCATCGGCGGCGGTTCCGCCGGCAGTGCAGTCGCAGGACGGCTGAGCGAAGATGGCAAGCGCACCGTCTGCCTGATCGAGGCGGGCGGACGGAATAATAATTTCTTGGTCAAGACGCCCGGGATGATGCCGTTCCTGCTGAAGAACGCCAACTGGAAATTCGACACGGTCCCGCAGAAGGGCCTCAACGGCCGCACCGGTTACCAGCCGCGCGGCCGCGGTCTCGGCGGGTCGAGCGCGATCAACGCGATGGTCTATATTCGCGGCAACAAATGGGACTATGACAATTGGGCCGATATGGGTTGTACCGGCTGGTCCTATGATGATGTGCTGCCCTATTTCAAGAAATCCGAAGGCAACGAACGCGGCGGCGACGCCTATCACGGCGGCGACGGCCCGCTGTCCGTGTCCGACCAGAAATGGCCCAACCCGGGCAGCGTGGCCTTTGTCGAGGCGGCGCGCAATTTGCAGCTGCCGATTCTCGATGATTTTAACGGCGAGAAGCAGGAGGGCATGGGAATCTATCAGGTGACCCAGAAAGACGGCGAACGCTGGTCTGCGGCGCGCGCCTATGTCGAACCGGCCCGATCTCGCCCTAATCTGACGATCAAGACAAAATCGCTGGTCGAGAAGCTGATCATCAAGGATGGACGGGTAACTGGTGTACAGATCAAGCGCGGCTTCGGTCGCGAGACGATTTCCGCACGCGGCGCGGTGGTCCTCTCCGCTGGCGCCTTTGGCACGCCGCATATCCTGCAGCTGTCCGGCATTGGTCCGGCGGCGCATCTGAAGGACAAGGGTGTGGATGTGGTGCTCGACAAACCGGAAGTCGGCGCAAATCTGAAGGATCATATTGATTTTGTCTCCGGCTATCAGACCGAGTCCAAGGAACTGATCGGCGATTCTCTGGAGGGCACGGTGCGGATGGCCAAGGCGATCGTGCAGCACCGGATCAAGCGGACCGGAATCATGACCACGCCTTACGCCGAAGCCGGCGGCTTCTGGAGCAGCGGTCCCGACGTCCCTGCCCCCGATATCCAATATCATTTCGTCCCGGCGATGCTGGAAGATCACGGCCGCGAAGCGGTCAAGGGCCATGGCTTCAGCTGCCACGCCTGCGTATTGCGGCCACACAGTAAGGGCACCGTGCGGCTGAACAATGACGATCCGCAAGCGCCGCCAGCGATTGACCCGAATTTTCTCGATGATGACCGGGATATCGCGACGCTGCGCAAGGGCGTTCGCCATATGAAGCGGATATTGGAAACGCCGCCGCTGACCGATTATTCCCCGACCGACCGGCATCCGATCAATATGGATGATGATGCGGCGCTGGACGCGCTGATCCGCGCGCGCGCGGACACCGTCTATCACCCGGTTGGCACCTGCCGGATGGGCGGAGACGATGCGGCGGTTGTCGATCCGCGACTGAAATTCCGGGGACTGGAAGGCCTCTATATTGCCGATGCGTCGATCATGCCGGAAATCATCAGCGGCAATACCAACGCGCCGAGCATCATGATCGGCGAGCGGGCGGCGGAATTTATCATGGCCGATCTGGCGGCCTGATAGATATCGGCGTCGATTGGCCGGGCGGTCTACAGTCGTTCGATGGACACCGAAAGCAGGATGATTGCGACAGCGAACAGGCTTAGTCCTGCCGTCATCAGGAGCACATAAGGCCGCGACACATCATCCTGTTGCGCCACAAAAGCTCTTCCGGCGAGCGGCATTTTGCCAGCGACCATCGATAGCGCCATGGCCACAGCCAAGGTGACCGCCAATCCGATGAGGTTCCACCACATCCAGAAAAGCCCCGGCTGGAATTGCCAGAAATACAGATTGAGGCACAGGCCGGACAGAAAGCCGATATTGGTGCTGAGAACCGTTCTGCGCTTCCACAAGATGGCGATCAGGAATACGCCCAGTACCGGTCCATAGAGAGCGGAACCAACCTTGTTGATCGCCTCGATCACGGTGGCCGAGATATCGCCGGAATAAAGCGAGAAAAACAGAATCAACCCGCCCCACAGCAGCGCCAGCAGACGCGCCAGAACCAGCTCGCTCCTTTGGTCCCGGGCGTGGAAGCCGAAACTCTTCAGATCCTCTATCGTCACCGCCGAGAGCGAATTGACCGCCGAACTGAGCGTCGACATCGCCGCCGACATGATCGCAACCAGCAGCAGGCCGATTATACCGTTGGGCAGATACTCGAGGATGAAAAGCGGCATCATATAGTCCGGACGATCCTCCGGAATAAGCGCCAGAAAGGCGCTATTGTTTGAGGCAATCACCCCGATGGCCACTCCGGTTATGCAATAGAGCAATGTCACCGGAAAGCGCAGAAAGGCGTTGGCCATCAGCAATTTGCGGATGTCGCCAAGGCTTTTGGCCGACAGCGACCTTTGCGCCTGGGTCTGATCACAGGCGTAATAGGAGACATAGAGCACAAACCCGCCGAACATCATCGGCAACAGGGCAAACTCGTCTGTGACCAGCCCCGCATAGCTCCAGTCGACAACCTGCAATCGCGCCGGATCGACGCTCGACCAGAATGTTTCAAATCCGCCAATGAGGGAAATCGCGGAGACAAGGCAGACCAGCAAGCCGAGGACGATCAGAACCATCTGGATCGCGTCGGCATAGACCACTGCCCTGATCCCACCGAGAAATGAGTAAAGGATGGTTATGATGCTGATCGCCAGGATCGAGTGGAGGAACGGAACGCCCAGCACCGCCTCGATAATCAGGCCGGTCGCATAGACCATGATGCCGGTGCCAAAAGCACGCACGATCTGGAAAGACAGGCTGATGAGGAAGCGCGTCGATCGGCCGATCCGCTGTTCCAGAAAATCAAAGATACTGATTACACCGGAGCGATAGAGCGGCGGCATGATCACGAACATGACCAGCAACATGGCCAGCGGAACGGCAAATTCAAAGGTCAGCCATTTCAGGCCGCCGCCTTCTCTCAAACCGACAAAGGCGGGCGCGGAAATAAAGCTGATCGCCGATAGCTGGGTCGCCATCGTCGAAAGCGCCAGGGGGAACCAGCCAATCGACTTGTTGCCGAGAAAATAATCGCCCTCGTCGCTCTGCTTGCTGAGAAACAGCCCGAAGACTAGCATGGCGCCGAGATAGGCGATGATCACAAAATAATCGAAACCGTTCATGCGTACAATTTATAGCCCTATGTTGAATCGTCCCAGACAAAAAAAGGCCGGGATGTTTTCACATCACCGGCCATAAAGTTGTTTGTTCGCAGGAGGAACAAGGTGAGGCGCCGACCGGATTTTGGGAGGAGAAGGCCGGCGCCAAACTCGGAAATTAGTAGTTGTAAGCGCGCTCTCCGTGTTCGCCGAGATCGAGACCTTCTTGCTCGACTTCTTCGGAGACCCGCAGTCCGGTGACCAGCTTGGCGATGAACATCGCGATTGCCGTACCGATGCCAGCCCAGCCGATGGTAACCAGCACACCGATGATCTGGGTGATAACCTGAGCACCCATCGCGGTGGAGCCGTCGCCGGGTCCGCCAAACATTGGCTGATAGACAATGCCGGTACCGATCGCACCAACCATGCCGCCGATGCCGTGGATGCCGAAAGCATCCAGCGAGTCATCATAGCCAAGCTTTGGTTTCAGGAACGAGACCGCATAGTAGCAGACCAAGGATGCAACCGCGCCGAGCACAATCGCTCCGAAGGGTCCGCTGTTACCGGCTGCAGGTGTTACTGCAACCAGACCGGCAATCACGCCTGAGCAGAAGCCCAGTGCAGAACCTTTGCGTCCGCTGAGTTTTTCAGCCAGCATCCAGAACAGGGCAGCCGAGGCGGTGGCAACAAAGGTGTTG
>JAGXGT010000159.1 GCA_024636595.1 Sphingomonadales bacterium
ATATCGTCGGCAGCGTCAGATGTGTATAAGAGACAGCTGCTGCCCTGTTCGAGGTCCTTCTTGATCGCAGCTGCCCAACGGCTCATGCGATTGCTCGGCCCGCCCAGCAGCCATCGGAACTGGCCATCGCCAGCATCCCACTGTCGCACCATCTTGCGCAAGGAACGCATATTGCCGTTATGCTGGTGAACCCAGTCGGACAAGACGCGATAATAGCTCGCAAGATTGCTGACCTCCGGCCCGTCGATTGCCAGGCCTAGATCTTCCCAGCTGTTGTCGGCCAGATCTCCGCCATCGCCCGGCTCCTGCATATTGAAATATTCATCGGCAATGTTGAATCCGCCAATCAGGGCACGCGCGTCATCCGCGATTACCATTTTCTGATGATTGCGGACAAAATAGCTGGTCGAAAAACGCGGGCTGAATATTGCGAATTTCCCGCCCGCTTCGACAAACGGGTCAAAAAATTTTTGCGGCGTCCCGTTGGAACCAAAGCTGTCGACCATCATTTCGACGGCAACGCCGCGCTCGCAGGCGGCAATCAACATATCGAGGATCATCCGGCCCAAGCGGTCATCCTTGAACATATAGAAGAATAATTTGAGACTTTTGCCGGCACCCTGGAGCGTATCCACCAGCGCGGAAAGACGTTCCGCCGGTTCGCGAACAAGCCGCAGCCGGTTGCCACCAACTTCAAACCGTTGCGGTATATCGGTTTGCGATAGCCGCTCATTCGCCTTGGTGTTTTCCATTGGTTGGGGGCATAGATTAACATGCGCGCAGCGACAAATCATTAGATTGCCCAATGGTTTGTTGGTCAATGTCCGGGCAAGAGCGGATTTGTTGACAAATTCCGCAGATATCCCTAGATGCAGGGCTCTTTTCCAAAAGTTTGCAGAATCAGGAGCGCCTTATGGCTCGCGTTACGGTTGAAGATTGCGTTGATAAAGTCACAAACCGGTTTGATCTGGTGTTGTTTGCGGCGCAGCGCGCACGCGAAATCTCAGGCGGCGCAGAGCTGACTGTTGATCGCGACCGCGATAAAAATCCGGTTGTGGCGCTGCGCGAAATCGCAGAAGAAACAGTCAAGCCAAAGGATCTGCAGGAAAGCCTGATCCAGTCGCTGCAGAAGGTTCTCATCGACGATGATGATACACCGGATGAAATCGGTTCGATCAGCCAGTCGGCAGAAGCGCTGCGTCTGACCGCTGCTGCACCGCCGCGCAGTGCCGGTGTTGCCGGAGATTACGGTCGCCGCTAAGCCGATGTCGTTACCGCTCAGACTATATTGAGACAAAAGAAAAGGCCGCCGGGGAAAATCCCGAGCGGCCTTTTCTTTGTCCATTGATCAAGACTGACTTAAGCGCTTTGCGGTTTGGGATCGTTAAACGGACCCTTTTTCTTCCGTCCCGCTTTCGGGATAGTCGCGCCGACTGCTGGTACAGCGGTCGGTTTGACGATACCACCATCCGGTCTGTGGAACTTGCCCTTCTTGACCAGCTCGTCGATTTCCTCGCCCGACAGGGTCTCATATTCGAGCAACGCGTTGGCCAAGGCGTGGAGCTGGTCATTATGCTTAGTCAGCAGATGCTTCGCCCGATCATAGCTGTCGTCGATCAGCTTGCGAATTTCGACATCGATCTTTTTTGCGGTTTCATCGGACATATGCACGCGCTGGGATTGCGAATAGCCGAGGAAAGTTTCACCCTGTTCCTCTTCATATTGCAGCGGTCCCATCTCGTCGGACATACCCCATTGCGTAACCATGTCGCGGGCTAGCTTGGTCGCATATTGAATATCGCTGGAGGCGCCCGAAGATACTTTCTCATAGCCAAAGATGATTTCTTCGGCCACGCGTCCGCCCATTGATACCGCCAGATTGGCGTGCATCTTGTCGCGGTGATAGCTGTAATTATCGCGTTCCGGCAGGCGCATGACCATACCGAGGGCGCGACCGCGCGGAATGATCGTCGCCTTGTGGATCGGATCGGACGCATCTTCGTGGACCGAGACAATCGCATGGCCGGCTTCATGATAGGCGGTCATTTTCTTCTCGTCGTCGGTCATAACCATCGACTTGCGCTCGGTGCCCATCATGACCTTGTCCTTGGCATCTTCGAACTCGCTCATCGCGACCATCCGCTTGCCACGACGAGCGGCCATCAAAGCTGCCTCGTTGACCAGATTGGCCAGATCGGCACCCGAGAAGCCCGGAGTCCCGCGCGCAATCGTGCGTGGATCGACATCCGGAGCCAGCGGCACTTTTTTCATATGCACCGCGAGGATTTTCTCGCGGCCTTCGATGTCCGGACGCGGTACAACCACTTGCCGGTCAAAACGGCCGGGACGCAGGAGTGCGGGATCGAGCACGTCGGGACGGTTGGTTGCGGCGATGATGATGATGCCTTCATTCGCTTCAAAGCCGTCCATCTCGACCAGTAGCTGGTTCAACGTCTGTTCGCGTTCGTCATTACCATTGCCGAGACCGGCACCGCGATGGCGTCCGACCGCGTCGATTTCGTCGATAAAGACGATGCACGGTGCATTTTTCTTTGCCTGCTCGAACATGTCACGGACTCGGCTGGCGCCAACGCCGACAAACATTTCGACAAAATCCGAACCGGAGATGGAGAAAAACGGTACGCCGGCCTCGCCCGCAATGGCGCGGGCCAGCAGCGTCTTACCGGTACCAGGCGAGCCGACCAGCAGCGCGCCCTTCGGAATCTGGCCGCCCAGCTTGGCAAAGCGTCCCGGGTTTTTCAAAAATTCGACAATCTCTTCGAGTTCTTCGCGGGCTTCATCAATCCCGGCGACATCCTGAAAGGTAACCTTGCCCTGCTTTTCGGTCAGCAGCTTTGCCTTGGACTTGCCGAAACCCATTGCTCCGGAGCTGCTGCCTTTCTGCATCTGGCGCAGTACGAAAAAGGCGATACCGAGAATCAACAGGAAGGGCAGGGACTGGACCAGAATGATCTGCCAGATGCTGGCCTGCTCTTGCGGCTTGCCGCTATATTCGACGCCTTTTTCATCCAGTAGGGTCACCAGCGACGGATCGCTGCCGACCGGTGTGGTCGAGAACATGTCGCCATTGGTGAGTTCGCCGGTGATCTTGTCCGGCGCGATGGCAACGCTCTTCACGCTGCCTTCTTCAACCTTGTTGCGGAACGAGGAATAGCTGATTCCGGTGCCCGCATCGGACGCGGCGCCAGCGCCAAACATCGAAACGGTGAGCAGCAGCGCAACGATGACGCCAGCCCAGATGAACATGCTTTTCATCCAAGGGTTTTCTTTGGGATCCTGTTCGTCATTCATTGCGCATCTTGTCCTGTCATCATGGTCGCTGCGGATGATGGACATCTCGCCGCGATTTTATCAGTCCACTAAAGATAGTCCTTTTGCCGCAGATGACAATATATAGGCCAATGTTTTTACCGATCACAGTTATCGCAAGGGTTAAGCGACCTGGTTGAGAAAACCGGCCTAGCTGTTGCGCCGCTTCGGCGCGGGCTGAAACTGCCAAATCTCCCCGCCCCGGCACAAAATATCGCCCAGAGTCACGGTTTCGCCCTTTTCCAGCGCGAGGATCGTCTGATCAATCTGGCTGCCGCGCGGGGATAGGGCTGGATCACAGATATGCAGGCATCTGAGCAGCAGTCGCCGCTGAAGCTCGTGCGGAAAGGCGCTTTGCGAGAGCGTGCAGCCGCCATCGGTGGCTGCGATATGCTCGTCGGCCAGCCGTTCGACCATCCATTCGATCGCCTCGCGGGCCGCGCCCAACGCACTCGCGCTCTGGCTGGCGAGTCTTGTGTCAAACCCTTCCAGGTCCTCCAGCGCATTGCGGACCCGCACGCGGTCATAGCCCTGATCGCGGTTGGAGGGATCGTCGACCGCGACGATGCCATGGCTGGCGACATAGGAGATCAGTTCCGACTTTTCGAAATGGAGCAGCGGTCGGGTGATATTATCCCGTTTCTCCCTGATACCCGACATCCCGTCGATGCCGCTGCCGCGCAAGATCCGCATGATCATCGTTTCTAGCTGATCGTCGGCATGATGGGCGGTTGCCAGCCAGTGGATGCCATTTTCCCGCATCCAGTCGTGCAGCAAGCCGTAGCGGGCGCGTCTGGCCGCGCTCTGGATACTGCCGCGGATCGGAACCGCGGGGCGCAAAATTTGATGAGCGATGCCGTGCTGGCGGCATAACGAGGCGACAAACTCCGCTTCGGTGCGCGCAGCCGGGCGCAAACCATGATCGACGGTTGCGGCGGCAATTCTGTCCGGGCAGGCCTTCAATGCGAGCAGCAGTAGGGCCACACTGTCGGGGCCGCCGGATACCGCCAGACCCAGTTTCTGGTCTTTCGTTTCAAGCTCGGGAACCAGCCGCTCAAGCGCCGCCTCAAACCGGTTGTCGAGCGAGGCGGCTGCATTGTCCATGGTCTATTTGCAGTTGGCGGCGGCCTTGCCCGATGTGACGCGATCAGCAAGTCGGCCACTGGCCACTTCGGGATAGACATCCTGCATTTCCGCCAACACCCGGCAAGCGTCGGCTTTCTTGCCCAGTTGCACGAGCGCCGTGCTCAGAAAATAGAGGCTGTCGGGCGCGCGCTCGCCGCGCGGCCTTTTCTGGTAATTTTCATAGAGGGCGACGGAAGCCAGCGCGGGCTTTTTGTCATCCAGATAGGCACGGCCAAGTAAATTCTGGGCAAAGCTGGCGCGCGGGTGGCCAGGATGTTCCTCGACCATTTTCTTCAGCTGTGCCTGCGCTTCGGGATAGAATTTTGCGTCCCACAAACGATAGCCATAGACATACGCGTCTTCGGCGGCATCTCCGGTATCCGGCTTGACGATCGCTGCAACGCCGACAACACGCTGAGGATCTGGCGCTGCCTCGACTGCCGGTTTGGTGGACGACTTTGCTCCCGCGGCCGGCACCGATCCAACACTATTTGTTGCGGTCGCGCTGGTCGTTTGCGCTTCGGTTGCCGCCAACCGGTCTTCAATCTTTTTCAGCCGATAGCCATTTTCTTCCACTTGGCCGGTGATATTGGCCAGGCTTCTTTCCAGCGCATCTACCCGTGCGATCAAGTCGGACACGGCCGATGTCGTGATCGCCGTTGCAGGCGCTGCGGGACCTTGTTCCGCCGTGATTTCAGGTTCGAAGTAGCGGGTCGAGCCGCCGCTAAAAACCTTGCGCTGGACCGCCCGCATTTCTTGCTCGAGCCGGTCCACGCGCTTGTCAACATTGGCATTTTGTGCCGACGCTGGCGTGCCGATAAGCAAGCTGGTGAGCAGGATAGTGATACCGAATGTTTTCATCATGGCCTCCGCTGATGCCTAATATATTAACCATATACTATGCTGAAAAGTAAAGAAAATTGTAAGACACAACCGGCCCCGTTCAACCGTTCTGCACGACCATAACAGAGCGTGCGCTGCTTAATCCGAGGGTGGGTCGGCGGCTTGGTCGTCGGCCTTTTCCCGCGCCAGCAGAGCTGCTGCACTCACCCCCACATCCTTGATGGTGAATTCCGCCGTACCGAGTTGCGGGACAGGCTGACCATCTATGGTGACGGTCAGCGCGTCAGGGCGCCCGGTTAGGATCTGGGGATTGTCGGCATCAGCCGGGACGGTAAATGTGTCTCCGACCGCCATCTCATCTTCGAACAGGCGGTTGCCGTCGGCATCATAGATTTTCATCCAGACGGGCGCGGTTGCCGTCAACACCACGGTTCCGTCGCTTGGCGGTAGCGCGCCGTTATCATCGACGTTCTGAGGATCGGGACTGGCCGGAGCGGCCGCGACCGAGGTCGCGGTCTCGCTTTCTGCGGCCTGCATCATGTCGTCGGGATTGAGGAGGAACGAGCGCCAAACCAGAAAGCCGACGAACACCAGCAACGCGATAGCACCGGCCGTCCACGCCAGATACAGCGGCGGAATACTGGACGGACTTGCTGGCGCATAGCCGCTCGATTCCGGCTGGTAAGCGACATGACCCTGTTCATCCATTTCCGCGCGTAACTGGCTGCCGATCGAAGCATCGCTCAGGCCCACCGTCCGCGCGTAGGATTTGGCGAAGCCGATCGCATATGTCCGCCCGGGCAGCGCATCAAAATCACCGCTCTCGATCGATTCCAGATGGCGGTACGGAATCCGGGTTTTTTTGGCGATATCCTCCAGCGACAGATCTTTCTGCTCCCGCGCACGGCGCAAAGTTTCACCGGTGCTGTGCAGATTCAGCTCGACATTTTCGTCGTCATTGGATTCTTCGGCCACTCAATACTCCCTTGGCCGGATCAATTTGCGACCCTTTTCGCATTTCCCGGATATTCCACGGAAAAAAGCCAGTTTGGGCGGCAAAAGTCAATGACTATCATGGACATGATGCTGCATTTTACCATTTTGGCCCAATCAGCCGAAAATTTCCCGACCAATCCGCGGAACATTGTTCAGTCCAGATCGACTTTGCGCTTATTTGCCCATTGTTCCAGACGCTGTCTCGGTTCGGCAGGCGCTTCCTTCAAAATTGTAGCCATTTCCCGTTTGGCCTGACCAAGATCCAGCGACCGGACCATGGCCTTGATCGGCCCAACCGATGCGGGCGTGATCGACAGGCTCTCAATGCCCAGCCCTAAAAGTGCCAAAGCATCCAGCGGTCGGCCACCCATTTCTCCGCAAACGCTGAGCGGAATCTCGTACCGCGCGGCATTGTCTGATGCGCGGCCCAAGAATCTGAGAATGGCGGGACTCATCCAGTCAAAACGCTCGGCCAGTTTCGGGTTGCTGCGGTCTGCGGCAAACAGGAACTGGGTGAGGTCATTGGTGCCGATCGACAGAAAGTCCAGCCGGTCTGCCATCAAGTCCAGACATTCTGCCAGCGCCGGGACTTCCAGCATCGCTCCATAGCGGATCGTTGAAGGAAGCCGTTTTTTCTGGCTCTGCAGATAAGTGCGCTGATTTTCGAACACCGCCCTGGCTTGATCAAATTCCCAAGGCTCGGCGACCATCGGGAACATGACGTTCAATTTCCGTCCGGCGGCCGCCTCGATCAACGCCCGGGCCTGCACTTTCATCAGGGCATCCCGTTCCAGGCCGATGCGGATCGCCCGCCAGCCCATCGCCGGATTGTCTTCCCTTGAATCACTGGTCTGAAAATAGGGGAGCGGCTTGTCGCCGCCGATATCGACGGTGCGGAATATGACCGGCTTTTCACCAGCTGCATCCAGCACATCGCGATAGAAGCGCGTCTGGCCCGCCCGCCCCGGCATCGTGGCGGCAACCAGAAACTGAAATTCGGTCCGGAACAGTCCGATACCGTCGGCACCGGTCAGGTTGAGCAAGGCCAGGTCATCCCGCAGCCCGGCGTTGATATTGACCGTGATCCGCACGCCGTCTTTGGTGATGGCGTCCTTGTCGCGCAGTTCGGAATAAGCGGCACGCTTCTTATGGCTGAGTTCCAGCTGTGCTTCGAACGCCTCCTCGACCGAGGGGCTCGGCCGCACGAACACGGCATTTTCGTCGACATTGAGCAGAAGATGGTCATCTTCCCGCACCACTTGCCGGATATTCTTGACCTGCCCGAGAATCGGGATGCCCATCGCGCGGGCGATGATCGTGACATGGGCGGTCAGCGAGCCTTCTTCGAGGACCACACCCTTCAACCGACGCCGGTCATATTCCAGCAGTTCTGCCGGACCCAGATTGCGCGCGATCAAGATCGTATCCTGGCGCAGCCCCATTTTCGCTGCGGTGCCCATTTGTCCGGAAACGATGCGCAGCAGCCGGTTGGCGAGATCTTCCAGATCGTGCATGCGTTCCGCCAACAGCGGGTCATCAATCTGGCGCATGCGCATGCGGGTATGTTGCTGCACGCGTTCAATCGCTGCTTCAGCGGTCAAACCGCTGTCGATCGCCTCATTGATGCGCCGGCTCCAGCCCTCATCATAGGCAAACATCTTGTACGTCTCGAGCACTTCCTCATGCTCGCCGCCGACCCCGAATTCCGCCTGACTGGTCATCTGGTCGATCTGGTCGCGCATCTTGTCAAAGGCCGAATAGACGCGGTGCCGTTCGGCCTCGGTATCTTCCGCTACCGTATGTTCGATTTTGACTCGGGGCTGATGAAAGACCGCGTGGCCGCTGGCCTTGCCCTTGACCAGCTGCAACCCGCTCAGACGGTTGGCGCCATTGTCCAGCGACGCGGCTTCTTCCGCAAAATTGTCATCGACAAACTCGGCGCTGGTGATCAATTCCGACAGCACCATCGCCGCCGTTTGAAAGGCTTCAATTTCTTCCTCGGAATAGCGGCGCGGTTCCACATGCTGGGCGCATAGGACGCCGATCGCCTGCTGGTTCCGAATGATCGGGACGCCGGCAAAGCTGTGGAATTTTTCTTCGCCGGTTTCTGGCCGGTACTGGAAATCGGGATGGCTGGCCGCTTCGTCCAGATTCAGCGTCTCGACATTTTTTGCGATATAGCCGGTCAGGCCTTCGCCCATGGCGAGCTTGGTAACGTGAACCGCTTCGGCGTTGAGCCCGCGGGTGGCAAATAGTTCCAGCACACCTTCCCGGCGCAAATAGATCGAGCACACCTCGCTGCTCACGGCTTTCGCTATGGTATGGACCACCTTGTTCAATTTTACCTGAGCGTTGCCGCGTGACGCCATGATCGTCCGCAACCCGGTCAGGATATTACGGGCAGTCTTGGTGCTCGAGGGATCTGTGGTTGGCATTATATACGCCTAGCAGAAAGGCCGCAGCAGTGCGATGTCGAATAGCTGCTCTTTGACCAAAACAGATCCATTGTTGCGAGGTTAGCCGGATCGCCGGCACCGGCCCGCGGTTAACCCATCAGTTCTTGCTTCAATCGAAGCTTTTCCTTCTTCAGACTATGGATTCGAATCGTGTCGGGAAGCGGCCTGGTTTCTTCTTCGTTGATCTTGCGTTCCAGCGCTTCATGCTTTTCGCGCAATGCTGACATGTGATTCTGAATCATTAAAGTCTCCTCAAAAATGATGCTTTTGAAAATGAACGAGGATGAAAGCTTCCTTTCCTGCTTGCGAGCCAACAGGCGTTGGCGTTTGACTTCACGATTAAATTGTCTTGGTTTAGACTTGAACCATGAATAGAGTTAAGATTGCAAAATTGTTGCACCGACGCAAGAGAGAGATTGATCCGGAATGGGGATGAGCGATGAAGAGTTGCAAACGCGGCTCGAACTGCTGAAAATTGAGCATCGTGATCTCGACGAAGCGATTGCCGCGCTGATCGAGGCTGGCAATCCGGATCAACTCCGCACTGCCAGACTCAAGAAAAGA
Organism: Sphingomonadales bacterium; assembly: GCA_024636595.1. Lineage (GTDB taxonomy): Bacteria > Pseudomonadota > Alphaproteobacteria > Sphingomonadales > Sphingomonadaceae > Parasphingorhabdus. The sequence goes on from JAGXGT010000159.1 coordinate 9,315, forward strand.
AAATTACTATTGCGCGATCGGATCATCATGCTCGAAAACCAGCTCATTCCCGACATCATCGCCTGAACCGCTGGCGGTTCTGCGGGCCTGCCACTGATTAACCAAAGTTATCCACCAGTTAACCCCGGAATCTCCCACGTATCAGTATGAAACAGACGCCTTCCATGTACATCTGAAGTGCAAAATTAACTGTCCACGATCGCCAAAATTTTGCTACGGAGCAAATATGGCATATGGGGAATCCTTTCTGACGCGCAAAGTGCTCGACGCGCTCTATACAGAAGCGATGTTGCTTGCGGACGAGGCGCGGTCCTATTTTGAATCGGGGCGGTTCACCGAAGAATCCGATCCGGGCAATCTACTCGCCGTTTCGTTTTCCTGTGAGTCGCTGAAGGTGACCACAAGATTGATGCACTGCATTGCTTGGCTGTTGAACCAGAAAGCCCTGCACAGCGGGGAATTGTCCGACGGAGAGGCGTGGAACCGTAATCGCGCGCTCGGCGAGGCACCCGCCACTGACCAGCTGATGGTCGATCGTTTCCCCGCAGAAGCGCGTCAGATTGTCATGGCCAGCGAAGAATTGTTCCAGCGCCTGCAGCGTCTCTCGACGCGCATGGACGATGAAATGGTGCCCGTGCCAGCGGTTCAGGACATGTTCCGCCGTCTGCAAAGCGCCTTTTAGCCTGGTGCCACCCGATCAGGCGGTCGCTGCCTCGGTCTGTTTCATCGTTGGATAATCGATATACCCTTCTGGTCCCTGACTGTACCAGGTCGGGGTGAAGTCGATCGGGTTGAGCTCAGCACCCGCCCGGAAGCGCGCCGGAAGATCGGGGTTGGTCATGAA
>JAGXGT010000160.1 GCA_024636595.1 Sphingomonadales bacterium
GCAAGCCGCGCAGCTATGTCCTCGAAATGTTTCCTTATCCTTCGGGCCGCATCCACATGGGCCACGTCCGCAACTATACGATGGGCGACGTGCTCGCCCGTTTCCGGCGGATGCAGGGTTATGAAGTGCTCCACCCGATGGGCTGGGACGCTTTCGGCATGCCGGCGGAAAATGCCGCGATGGAAAAGAAGGTCCATCCCGGCGAATGGACCAGAGCCAATATCGCCTCGATGCGCAGCCAGCTGAAGACGCTGGGCTTTGCCTTCGACTGGAGCCGCGAGCTCGCGACCTGCGATCCGGATTATTATGGCCACGAGCAGGCGCTGTTCATTGACCTGTTCGAAGGCGGTCTGGTCTATCGCAAGGAATCGGCGGTTAACTGGGACCCGGTCGACATGACCGTGCTGGCCAATGAACAGGTGATCGACGGCAAGGGCTGGCGGTCCGGCGCGCAGGTGGAAAAGCGCAAACTCAGCCAATGGTTTCTGAAGATTACCGACTTTGCCGAGGATCTGCTGGCCGGGTTGGGTGACCTTGAAGGATGGCCGGACAAAGTGCGCCTGATGCAGGAAAACTGGATCGGCAAGTCGCAGGGCCTGCAGTTCCATTTCGATCTTACGGAAACACAAGGCGAAATCGCCAGCGTAGAGGTGTTCTCGACCCGACCGGATACGATTTTCGGAGCAAGTTTTGTTGCTTTGGCGGCCGACCATCCGCTGACTCAGCAACTGGCCAGCCAGAATAGTGCGCTGGCGGGCTTTGCCGACGACTGCAAGGCCGGCGGTACCACGGCTGCCGAGCTCGAAACGATGGAGAAAAAGGGTTTTGATACCGGGCTGACCGTCACCCATCCGCTCGATCCCGATTGGCAATTGCCGGTCTATGTCGCGAATTTTGTGCTGATGGATTATGGCACCGGCGCCGTGTTCGGGGTGCCTGCGCACGACCAGCGCGATCTCGACTTCGCTCGCAAATATGATCTGCCGGTCAAGCGCGTGGTTTCCGATGGCGAAGAAACCGATGCGCTATTTACTGGTGACGAGGCCTACACTGGTCCCGGCACAATCGTGAACAGTGCGTTCCTTGACGGCATGACGATCGAAGCCGCGCAGCAGACCGTGATTGATCGCGCGCAATCAGAGGGTTGGGGCAAGGCCCAGACCACCTGGAGGCTGCGCGACTGGGGCGTTTCGCGGCAGCGTTATTGGGGCACACCGATTCCGATCATCCATTGCGATGATTGCGGCCCGGTGCCAGTTCCGAAAGACCAGCTGCCGGTCGTCTTGCCCGAAGATATCGATTTTGAAACGCCGGGCAATCCGCTGGAGCGGCACGCAACGTGGAAGCACGTCGACTGCCCCAAATGTGGCGAGGCAGCACGGCGTGAAACCGACACGCTCGATACCTTTGTCGACAGCAGCTGGTATTTCCTGCGCTTTGCCAGCCAACCTAGTGACCGGCCCTTTGATCCGGATGTGGTCAAGCAATGGCTGCCGGTAACGCAATATATCGGCGGCGTTGAACATGCGATCCTGCATCTGCTCTATGCGCGTTTCTGGACGCGCGCTCTGGCGAGTATCGGCAAGCTCGATTTTACTGAGCCGTTTGAAAGCCTGTTCACGCAGGGGATGGTGACGCACGAGACCTACAAACATGGTGATGGCAGCTGGCTCTCCCCCGACGAGGTGGAGAAAAACGGCGCTGACTGGACGATGATCGCCGACGGTTCGCCGGTCACAACCGGCCGGGTCGAAAAAATGTCGAAATCGAAGAAAAATGTCATCGATCCCGATCCAATCATCGAACAATATGGCGCGGATGCGGTACGCTTTTTCATGCTGTCCGACAGTCCGCCCGAGCGCGACCTGCCCTGGTCCGAGGCCGGGATTGAAGGCAGCTGGCGCTTCATGAACCGGCTTTGGCGGCTGTTCCTGTCCGTCGCCGAAGAAACCGGCGCACCGGATGTCGAAGACAAAGCGCTTCAGCGCAAACTGCACCAGACCATTGCCGGCGTGGCCGATGATGTCGAAGCGCTGTCGTTCAACAAGGCGGTCGCCAAGATCTTCGAGCTGGTCAACCTGATCGAGAAATCGGAGCCCTCCGCAGACCGGGCCACGGCGATCAAGTCTCTCGCCCGGATCGTCGCGCCGATGGTGCCCCATATCGCCGAAGAAGCCTGGGCCCTGCTGGGCGAAAGCGAACTGATCGCCAGTGCGCCGTGGCCGGAGGTCGACGAAAGCCTGCTGGTCGAGGACGAAGTCACCATTGCAATTCAGGTGCGCGGCAAACTGCGCGACACGATTACCGTCGCCAAGGGCAGCAGCAAAGACGATCTCGAAGCGCTTGCTCTCGCCTCCGAGAAGGTGCAGCGTAGCATTGACGGAGCAGAGGTAAAGAAGGTGATTGTCGTGCCCGACCGACTTGTGAATATCGTAATATGAGAGACATGATTGCCCGTATCACCCTGTTGGTGGCTTTTTCTGCCGTTCTAGCAGGCTGCAATTTGCGGCCGCTTTATGCCGGCGGCACCACCGGCGTTGTCGCTCAGGAACTTGGCCGCATCGAGATTGAACCGATCGCCGGCAAAGCCGGATGGCTGACGCGCAACGCACTCAAGGATCAGCTCGAAGCGTTTGAAGGACAGGAGACGAAATACCGGCTGACAGTAGCACTAGATGACAAGATTGCCGGATTCGGCGTGCGCAGCGATGACCGGATCACCCGGGAGCGTAGAACATTGCGCGCGCGTTATCAGCTGGTCCGGCTATCCGATTCGGTTGTCGTGCTGGATGCCACGGCGGGTTCGGACGCGGGTATTGACGTGGTATCCTCAGAATATGCAACTTTGGCTGCCGAGGACACCGCGCTTGAGAATCTCGCGACCCGTGTCGCCAACCAGATTGTAACCCGGATTTCTCTCTTCGCCAGGACCGAGGCCAGCGCGTCACCAAGCCCATGAAGGCTAAGCCGGAAGATATTGTCAGGCGCTATCAGGCAGCCGCCGATACCGTAAGGTTGATTCTGCTTTGTGGTCCCAATGTCACCCGTTGTCAGGCGCTGGTCGAAGAACTGGTGAAACCGCTGGCCAAAGCCGCAGAGCGCGTGGATCTGACCATTGCCGATATTAGCGACAGCGCCGCCCGCCTCAATGACGAAGCCAATTCAGCCTCGCTGTTCGGCGACAAACGCTATCTTGTATTGCGGTTGAACGCCGGCGAAGCGGTCAGGGCGACAGCAGCAATCGAAAATTTGCTGGCGAGCGAGACTGCCGGTGATCCGGTGTTTGTCATCGCACCCGGCATGGGCGATAAAACCGCTCTCGCGAAGACCATAATAAGCGCACCAGATGCGTTAATCGCCACCTGCTACGAAACGACGCCGCAAGAGGCTGGGGTTGCCATCCTGAGCATGGCAAAGGTCGAAGGTCTGCAGCTGAGCCGGGAAATGGCCCAGGAAATCGGCGCCCTGACCAGCAATGATCTGGTGCTCGCGCGCATGGAAGTGGAAAAAATCGCACTATATTTGGACGCGACACCGGATAATCCGCAGGCGCCTGACGCGGACATATTGCTGTTGCTCGGCGCGGAAAATGACGAGGAGGATATCAATCTGCTGATCCACGCCGCGCTCAATGGAGATGCGGCCCGTCTTGCACAGGAAATCGCCGCGGCACGCGCCCAGGGCATCAGCGAGATTGGCCTGATCCGCATCATGCTGCGCCATCTTGCGAAGCTCGCTGAGCTGCGCAGCAAAGTTGACAAGGGCGGCAATATTGATTCGGTCGCCGGCCATCCCAGCGTCTTTTTCAAGGAACAGAAGCATTTCAAGCGGCAGCTGCGCATCTGGTCATCCGCCCATATCGCGCGGCTGATCGAGCGGATACTGCAACTGGAGATCGCGATGAAAAGCAGTGGCCAGCCGGATCAGGTGTTGCTCGAGGAAGAATTGCTGCTGATTGCCCGGAAGGCGGCCAGCTCTCGTTCGTAGCCGCGGAACCCGCCGCCGGTCTTTAACCGGCGCATAGCTTCGGGACCAATCTCTTCTCCGCCTCTCTTGACCGGTCGCGCCCGAACGCCCATTTACGCAAAATGGAAAAAACAATATTGAGCGACGAACAATGGCGGCAACAGCTGTCGCCGGAACAATAACATGTGCTGCGCGAAGCGGGTACCGAGCGACCGTTTACCGGAGCGCTGAACACCGAATATCGCGACGGTGAATTTTTCTGTGCCGGTTGCGGCAGCAAATTGTTTGAATCGGACAGCAAATTTGACAGCGGTTGCGGCTGGCCAAGCTTTTCCGCGCCTGCCGATTCAGAAGCGGTCACCGAGATCGAAGACAACAGTCTTGGTATGCGACGGGTTGAGATCCGCTGTTCCACCTGCGACGGCCATCTTGGTCATGTTTTTCCCGACGGACCAACCGAGGCCGGCCTGCGCTATTGTATGAATAGCGCCGCTATGGCCTTCGAACCCAAGCCCGACTGATTTTAACGGTGCGTCTGCGTTCAGCCTGCAGTAAGGCGTCGAAACGCTAGAAAATCTGAAATTCCGTATTTAGTTGGGTGGATCAATATGGCGCGGGCTAAAAAACGCAAGAACAAGCAAGGGCCGGTGCGAACATGGCTGTGGAGGCTTGCCAAGATCGGTCTTGTCACCGGGTTTCTCGCAGCCCTAGCCTTAGTGGTTGCGGTCTTGGTGGTCCGTTCTTCGCTCCCCGGCTTCGAGGATCTCAAATCATCCCCCAATGGCCAGATGATCCGGGTGCTGGATGTGAACGGCAAAGAGCTGTTTTCGATGGGCCCGAGCTACGGCGAGTGGCTGCAATATGCCGATATCCCGGACGTCATGAAAGGGGCGATGATCGCCGTCGAGGACCGCCGTTACGAAAGCCATCCGGGCGTAGACCCGATCGGCATCGCACGGTCGCTCCAGGTGAGGCTGCAGCGCGGCCATTGGGCCCAGGGCGGATCGACGATCACCCAGCAGCTGGCCCGCAACATATTTTTGAATAACAACCGGACCTTTGGCCGAAAAGGGCGTGAGATTTTGCTGGCGCTGGCAATGGAACGGAAATTTTCCAAAGAGCAGATTCTCGAACTATACTTGAACAAGGTTTACTACGGCGGCGGCGCTTATGGCATTGATGCCGCGTCCCGTCGCTTCTTCGCCCACAGCGCCAGAGATCTAGACCTCGCAGAAGCTGCGATCATCGCCGGTCTGGTCAAGGCGCCATCCCGCTACTCGCCGACCGCCGACGCGACAGCGGCGATTGGAAGGGCAACGGTGGTCCTGGAAGTCATGCAGGATGCGGGCACGATTACCGCAGCCGAGGCAGCAAAAACCAATCCCGCATCGGCGAAGCTCGCACCCGAGCCGCGGCAGAACAGCGTACGCTATTTTACCGACTGGGCGCTGCCCCAGCTCGACCTGCTGATCGACGAGAGCGTGGAGCCGATTGAAGTCTGGACCACGCTGGATCTCGACATGCAGCGTGCGGCTACGGCGGCGATCCAGTCGAATGTGCCTTCTGGTGCGCAAGGTGCATTGGTCGCCATCGACCGAGATGGTGCGGTACGTGCCATGGTCGGTGGGACAGATTATGTGACATCCAACTATAACCGTGCCACCCAGGCGATCCGCCAGCCGGGATCAGCCTGGAAGGTGTTCGTCTATATGGCGGCGCTGGAGGCCGGTTATACGCCCGATGACACGGTGACCGACGAGCCGATTACGATTGGCAACTGGACGCCCCGCAACAGCGGCAATCGCTATGCCGGAGACATTGATGTCCGCACCGCTTTCGCCTTTTCCAAGAATACCGTCGCGGCTGCGATCGGCAATGACATCGGAACGTCCTCGATCGCCAATATGGCGCGCCGCTTCGGGATCACGACCCCGATCAACACCAACCCGTCGATGGTGCTCGGCACCTCCGACGTCCGGGTGCTCGACATGACACGCGCCTTTGCATCGATCAGCGCCAAGGGCGTCGCGATCACCCCGTTCGGCATCACCAAGGTGCAGACGATGAAGGGCGATGTTCTTTACCAGAGTGAATTCGACGGCAGCCGCGTGTTGGTCGACCCATGGGTCGCCGCTGGGATCACCGATCTGATGCAGACCGCGGTTGCCACCGGCACCGGGCGGGCCGCCCAAATCGGCAGACCGGTTGCGGGCAAGACCGGAACCACCAGCAGCAACAAGGATGGCTGGTTTCTGGGCTTCTCCAGCGGCCTGACCACTGGCGTCTGGATGGGCCGCGATGATGCAAAACCAGTCGGCGGATTGCAAGGAGGCCGCGCTCCGGCCGCTGCGTTCGCGCAGTTCATGAAAATCGCCGTGGCCAAGCGCAAGGTCGAGAAATTCGATACCGAACTGGTCCTGCCGGAATGGCAGTTGGAACCGGATGAAGGCGAGATCTTTGGTGCACCCGAGGACGGCATCTACGTGGACGAAAATGGCATGCCGATCGAAACCGGCCGCGGTGTCGAATATGATATGGAAGGTGGCGAAGCCGCCGATAATCCGCGACTGGACCAGGACTGGATCGATTCCGTATTGGGTCGCGGCGGCGATCCGGCGCCCAAAAAGCCGGAGCAGGCCCCGGTTAAAAAGCCAGAGCCGGCACCGGTCAAAAAACCGAAACCGCCCCAAAATCAGCCGGAATCGCTCATTCCCGAAGCGGCCCAAATAGAACCGCAATAGCGATGCGGTTCAGGCTGCAGGTGGCAGCTGGCGTTCCGCTCCGACCATATGCAGACCCCTGCCATGATCCTTCAGCCAACGGTCCGCTACCCGGCGGTCCGATTCGAAGATATCGTCGAGCAACGCGTAAAATCGCCGACTATGGTCCATATGCGTGAGATGGGCCACTTCATGCGCCACCACCGAGCGGCGCACATGGGGTGGTGCCATGACCAACCGCCAGCTGAGCCTGATCGACTGACGACCGGAACAGCTGCCCCAGCGGCGGCGCGCATCGCCGACCGCCAGTCGCGGTAATTCCGTTCCGGCGCGGCTGCAGTAAAACTGCAGATCGTCGGCAAAAATCGTGCGGGCCTGAATCTTGAGCCAACGAAGTATCCGGGACTCGATATGTTCATGCGGTCCGCCCAGCCGGATTTCGTCTTCGACCAGCACCGGCGTGCGGGCAAAATCGGGCGACCATCTGATGAAAAACGGCTCTCCCAAAAATGCGATCTGGCAGCCATTCTCCACTGGAACCGGCGGCACGGCTTCGGCAAAGCGTTCGTTCAGCCAGCCGGATTTGGACTGTGCAAAGCGCAGCGCCTGCTGTTCAGACGCGTATGATGGCAGCGTCAGGCGGACGACACCTTTGACCGTATCGGCCGATACAATGATCGACCGGGCCTGATTGGATCGCCGCAATTGAAGCGGATAGCTTACGCCGTCGAGGCTGTTGGCGAGCGCTTCGGAACGCGGTGAGCTAAAGAGGCGCATCGAGAATATGCTGTTCAAGCGGTCCGGCCTTGCTTTCGGGTATGACCTTTCCGCGGATCGACTTTCCCGCCGCATGGATCGATTCCCGGTCGCCGGACACAAGATAATGCCATGCTGGTAACGGCAGGTTGCGGGCGCGCATTTTATAAGCGCAGCTATCTGGCAGCCAGTCAAATTCCTCGAGCTTGGTCCGCGTCAGGCGGACGCAATCGGGCACATGAAATTTGCGGTGGCGATAGTCGCTGCACTGGGCGTTTTGCAGATCGAGCAATTTGCAGGCGATATTGGTCATGTAGATCTGACCATCATCCTCGTCTTCGGCTTTCAGCAAACAGCATTTTCCGCAGCCATCGCACAAGGCTTCCCACTGCCCGCGATCCAGCGATTCAAGTGGCGCTTCCCAGAATGGCTTAGCGGAATCTAGCGTACCCATCGGGTAATTTCATCGGCGACTTGCTGCGGCGTACCGTCAAACGGCAGCAGCGCCAGCGGCTCGCCTTCCGGCCCGAACAAATAGGCCTGTCGGCTATGGTCGACCAGATATTCGCTGGACCCTTCGTCTTTCCGGATGTCATAAATGATCAGATATTTTTTGGCGACCGCATCGATTTCGTCAGGGCTGCCGGTCAGCCCGATAAGCCGTGGATGGAAGGCTGAAACATATTGCTTCAGAACCGCTGGCGTATCCCGGCCCGGATCGACCGAGATGAAAATCGGCTGGACTTTCTTGCTCAGCGCCGGATTTTCTTTTTCCGCCAGCTTCAATCCCAGCATGATATTGGCAAGATCGACCGGACACACATCCGGGCAATAGCTATAGCCGAAATACATGATGCGATATTGGCCATCGAACTGCTCTTCCGAGATTCTGACACCATCCTGATTGGTCAGGGTGAATGAGCCGCCAATCTTGGCCCCTGCGAGCGGCGGCTCCGCTGCGGCGGAAACGCTTCCGTCCGGCGCAGGATTGCAGGAAGCCACCAGTGTCAGTAAGCTGGCCGCCACGATGGTTTTTACATTGTCGATGATATTGTTCATTACGGGGCCAGACATGGTCTGCTAGTTGATCAATTTCAACAGATAATTGATAAGCAGCGAATATCGGCGAAGACTCACCGGTTAACGAAATGGGGCCAAAATGTTTAGTAAAAATTCTTCAAGCACACTTGTGGGCCGTCGCTTGCTCATTTTCCTGCGCTATGCATGGATCGCTGCTGCGGCAGTTTCTTTTTCCGCTCCTGCTGCGGCGCAATTCTCAGATAGCTATAATTTTCTTAAAGCGGTTGATGACCGGGATGGCGACGAAGCCAGTAAATTTCTCAACCGGCCCGGAACGGTAATCGTCAATACACGGGACAGCTCGACGGGACGCGCCGCCTTGCATATCGTCGTGGAGCGCAAGGATAAGACCTGGCTGGCATTTCTGCTGCAGAAAGGTGCCAATCCCAATATTCGGGACAAAGAGGGTCTGACTCCGCTGATGTTGGCCACGCAGCTTCGGTTCGTGGATGGTGCAAAGATACTTCTGGCGAACAATGCGGATGTCAACGACACCAATAAACAAGGTGAGACAGCCCTGATCCGAGCGGTCCAGTTCCGCGATTCCGAACTGGTCCGCCTGCTTCTGGCTAACGGCGCTGACCCGGACCTGCCCGACACGCTCGCTGGCTTGTCAGCGAGGGATTACGCAAAGCGTGATCGCCGTGCTGCGAGCATATTGGCGGAGATCGAGAAAACCGACGCCGACAAAAAGCCGGAAACCAAGGAACGGTTCTTCGGACCGGAAGGTTGATCGTCCCTCAATAGCCGCCCAGATCGCTCGGGGCGGTGTCGGGACTGATCCACCCATCGAAAATTGCGGCTCGTTGCATGGCGCGGCGTGCCAGCCGCATCGTCTCCGTCTTGCGCCGGGCCGGAGCAAGCGCATTGGTCGCCGCCGGGCGTACCATCTCCGCATCATAGGCATCGGCAATGATCAGACCGGTGCGTTCGGGCAGGAAATCCGGTCCATCGACCGGAGACGCATCGAAACCGATCGGCAAGGCCCAGTAAAAACGGTCACAATATGCGAGATACTCGGTCCATTTCATGTCACCGAGCAAATCGCTTCGTGCGACCTTGATCTCGACTATGACAATTTGCCCTTTGGCATCAATTCCCATCAGATCCGCCCGGCGCCTGTTCCTTAGACTCACCTCGGGCAACACCAGGATATCATGACGCAGAAACATGCGGGCGACGCCTCGGGCGACTGCCTGGGCGCCGGTCAGATCCCCGACCGTGGTCAGCAAGCCAAGAGAATCATTCGTGATCGTCATCCGCCATGGATAGAACAAAAAAAGAACAAAATAAAGCCCCCCGGGTGGGAGCCTTCACTGTGCCAGTCTGTCTGGCCGTCTAACGATAGAAGATATGATTATCGATGGTCGCAAGGCGGGTAAGACGCCAGCCAGGGGACACATAGCGCGCGTGAAAGAACAATGCGCCTTCGACCGGGCTTTCCCATCCGTCGTTCATTGCAATTTTGGCGATCGCCACCGCATTGCGCCAATGACGTTGGCCGGTTCTGATCGGGGGCATTTTGCCGCCGCGCACGAAGGAGAACTGGCTGCGCTGAAAAACGACGCCGCAGATGCTGTTCGGGAAGCGCGACGATGCAACGCGCGCGAGAACGACGCGGGCCACGGCCAACTGCCCTTGCAGCGTTTCGCCCTTCGATTCAAAATAGACGGTGCCCGCGAGACATTGCATCTCGGCATCCAGCGAACCATCGACCGATTGCTGCCGGACCAGCTGACGCAAGGACAAGGCCCCATCATCGATAAATCCGCTATGATCATCCGAATCAAACTCGGCTTCGCCATTGGCAAGCTTGTCTGAGTCGACAACATCCTGGGGAATTTCCGCGACAACTTCCTGTTGCTCGCCAAAAATAATCGCCGGGTTGGATTCGTCATCTGCCAGCAGGGCAGGATCGACGAAAATCTCAGCTTCCGGTGTTTCATCGCTTGCTTCCAAAGCAAAGGATGCATCGGTGAACGACAAGGCCGCAACCGCAGTAAGGGCAAGCGACAAAACGCTTGTTGCACGAAAAATTTTGCTCATTAACCTGTAACATTATGCGGTGAGACCAGAGCATTGATGACATTCTCGTCAAAACTGCCAAAACAGACTCTAAAAACCAAAGCGCGAACCTGTTTCTGTTCTCCCCGTCTGCGTGTTTACCGCCTGTCATTTCTGACATGCCAGCGGCTACCTGCGCATCAAAGTTGAGCGGCAAATATGGTTTTGGAGAATAAAGTCAAGTTTACTGACCCATTTGGGCGATGAGCCGTTCCGCATCCGGGATGTCCAGTTCAATTAACCACATATCGGGGTCAAAGCGGACTCTCTGGGCGATATAATCCGATAATTCCTTATTATTATCAACGGCTTGAGGCCAAATTGTCTGCCAATTGGGTCGCCCGTCCAGGGAGGGCATATTCTCCAGGAGCTTAGGGTTTCTGCCCTTCTCGACACATTGGATAAGGATGGCGCCCGATATTCGATCACCCTTTTTCAATACCGCACCGAAGCCGCCGTCCTGGTTAACCATTCTGAGAAGGGTTTTGACCTTCATTTCCGCAGAAAGCCGCGGTTCAATCATTCTTTTGGTACCCAGGCAGGGACGCGAGCGGGATATGCGAGCGCATGAAAGTCCCGGTACCGCGGGCTATTTCTTCGCCTTCGCTATCAATCAGCCGCGAATCGGCGACGAACACCCGCCGTTTACCACTAACCCACCGGCCTTCGGCGGTAACCGGACCGGATTTCAGCGGCTTGGTGAAGAGGAGATTGAAGGCGGTGGTCAGAATAAAGCGGTCGGACACCAGACTATTGGCGGCGTAAAAAGCGGCGTCGTCCAGCATCTTGAAATAAGCCGTACCGTGCACCGCACCGGCGGCGTGATAGTAGCGTTCGTCCACATCAAAAAATATGCTGGCCTTGCCGGCTTCGGCAATTTCAAGACGGGAATTGAACAGGCGGTTTATCGGTGCCTCGGCATACAGCCTTTCCAGAGCCCGAAAATGTTCCTGGGCGCCGCCGCTTTCCGAGCTATTTTGAGCTGTACCTTTCATATTCAGAGATCAAGCAGCCTGCTGCTCACGCTGTTTGTTCAACAGCGCATAAAGAGCATCCTGACTCGATGCACCGCGGAGCTTTGCCACCATATTCTCATCTCGCAAGAAGCGGGAGACGGAGGCAAGTGCCTTCAAATGCTCGACCCCTGCTTTTTGCGGGGATAGCAAAGCGAATATCAGATCGACCGGTTTTCCATCATGAGCGTTGAAGGAAACCGGCTCCGCGAGACGCAGAAAAATACCGACGCAATGGTCAAGTTCGGCGAGTTTGGTGTGCGGTATCGCAATGGATTTTCCAAAAGCGGTCGATCCCAGCGCTTCACGGGCTATCAGTCCGGCAAGGATGGCATCCGAATCAAGACGATAGCAATCGGACCCGATGCGGGCAATTGTGCGTAAAATATCGTCATGGTCGCCAACCTCCGGACAATCCCGAACAGCAGCGAGTTCCAGTCTAACCGACAAATCAGTCATGAATCGTTCCTTTGTCCTGGCAAAACTCAAACCATTCAGCAACCACGCCAGAATACAGACGTCGGCGCGCGTTGGGCCAGCCTTCAGAAAGGCCAGCTATCCGACTGTCTAGAGCGGTGCGGCTATATCAGCGATGCGGCTCCACCCAGCCGATTGTGCCATCGGAACGGCGATAAACCATATTATGGGCACCAGTGCCAGAGTTTTTGAACAAAAGCGCGCTGGTATTGCGCAGATCCATCATCATCACCGCATTGGAAACGCTGGCTTCCGGGATATCGGTGCTGGTTTCAGCAATGATCGGAGGGGATTCACCGTTGAATTCGCTTTCGTCTTCTTCCTCAAACGATTCAAAAACCCGATAGGCCGCTTCTTCTTGCTTCGCAGCATATTGCGCCTGAACATGGTGGTCGTTGAGACGCCGCATATAGCGCCGGAGCTGCTTTTCAATCTTGTCGGCAGCCTGTTCAAAAGCCTGATGGGCATCGCCGGCTTCGGCATCCGACTTCAAGGTCAGGCCCTGCATCACATGCGTTACAATATCGCATTTGAAATGCGCATGCGGCGCTTTGCTTACCGTAACATTGGCGGATATGGCCTTGGCAAAATATTTGCTGGCGATCGCATTCATCCGATCCTCGGCATGGGTTTGCAATGCATCGCCGGTATCTACCTGATGTCCTGAAACACGAACTTCCATTTCACTCTCCTTTTCTTTCCGTACCATGCCTCAACGGCGGTACAGTTAAATCTCTGTCCACAGGGGGTTTATGATCCCCTCGATAAATATCTTGTGCCTCGCCAGTTCATCCGCACCCGCATGATGCTCGCGCGGTGTGATAAAAACTTTTCGCTCAATCTTCTGCGCAGTTGACCGCATACTCGCGATGGGATCAGCGCGTTTCATATCGTCTGCCAGACCGAGGCCGATCTGGCGCCCGCCCGTCAATTCGATATAGAGCTGGGTGAGCAATTCGGCATCGAGCAGCGCACCATGTTTTACCCGATGGCTGCGATCGATCCCATAGCGAGAACACAAGGCGTCGAGCGACAATTTTGCACCAGGATGCTTGGATTTGGCAATTGCCAATGTGTCAATCATGCGAAACCGGGAAATCGGCTGATAACCGCACAGCACCAGCTCGGCATTGAGAAAATTGAAATCAAATTGCGCATTGTGGGCGACGAGCTTGGCATCGCCCAGGAAAGCCAGCAGCTCTTCCGCGCCAGCGGCGAAAAGCTTTTTATCGGACAGAAACATATCGGACAGCCCGTGCACATTCTCAGCGGCCTTGGGCATGGGCCGTTCGGGATTATAGTAGCAATGAAAGGTCTGGCCGGTTTCGATCCGGTCGATCATTTCGATACAACCAATTTCGACCATCCGGTCACCATTTTGAGGATCAAAGCCGGTGGTTTCGGTGTCGAAAATTATTTCCCGCATAAAGACGATATCGGACTGAATATGGGCTTACGCAAGAGAAGCTTTCAATTTCTGAACAAGTTTCTCCACCTGCTGACGCGTTTCTGCGTGAGGCAGGGATGTGTCGATGACGGAATCGGCCTTTTGCCGTTTGTCCGCATCCGGCATTTGCAGCGATCTTATCTGCTCGAACCGCTCTGGTGTCATGCCGGGGCGTGCCAGAACCCGGTCCCGCTGCTGGTCGGCGTTAGCCGACACCACCACAATATGGTCGACGCCCTCGGCCCCGCCTTTTTCGAAAAGCAGCGGGATATCGAACAGGATCAATGGCTGGTCGCGATGTTTTTCGAAAAAGGCCTGCCGCATTGCGGCGACCGCCGGATGAATCAGTTTTTCGAGGCGCTGCAGGGCAGCCGGGTCACCCAGCACCGCCGCCCCCAGCTTCTGCCGGTCAACCCCGTCGCTGGTCGTGGTTCCGGGAAACAATGCTTCGATTTCGTCGACCAGCGCTCCGCGTGGCCCCTGCAGCTGATGCACGGACGCATCGGCATCGAACAGAGGTACGCCCTGGTCGACAAACATCTGCGCCACCGTGGATTTGCCCATCCCGATCGATCCGGTCAGGCCGATGATGTAAGGGCGACGGCTTTTCATCAGCCGACCAGCAATTTTCTCAGTTCGGCATCATGCTCCATCGGCGGGGTCGCGCCAAAAAACAGTTCAAAAGCGAGCGCCGCCTGGCCGATCAACATGTCGAGACCATCGACCACCGCCAGATCCCGTTTTTTCGCTGCGCGCAGC
>JAGXGT010000161.1 GCA_024636595.1 Sphingomonadales bacterium
AGATAAGCCGGTTGGAAGCACTCGAAGGCTCCGAAATCAACGAGGCAAAAAAAATTCTCGCTGATGCTGCCACGGCCATGGCGCATGGGCAAACCGCCGCGAACGATGCCGCTCATACCGCGCAACAGACTTTTGAACAGGGCGCAGCGGGTGGTGATTTGCCGGTGCTCGAGATTTCGGAAGTTCAGATTTCCATCCTCGACGCTCTGGTCGGCATCGGATTCTGTGCATCGAAGGGCGAAGCCAAGCGGCTGGTCGCCGGTGGCGGCGCTCGGATTGATGATGAACCCGTAGGCGATGCTGGGGCGATGGTTGATTTGGCAGATGCAGACACAAAAATATCTGCGGGCAAGAAAAAGCACGGTCTATTGCGGAAAGTCTAGCTGAATTGCTGATTGGCCGGCTACCTTCATTTACCATTTATTCTCAATCAATATCTATTGTCGCGATGAACCATTTAACGGAGTCCTTGTGACATGACGACTATATCGCCTGAGACATCACCCGACTCGCGCCGCGCGACTCGCTTTTCGGTCGATTTTGAAACCATTTGCGAATTTCATCCCAATCAGGAAATGACAGTACGCATTGCCAATATTTCCGCCAATGGCATGATGCTCGCCGACCCGGTCGACATGGTAAAGGGAGACCGTCTAACCTTTCGCCTACCCGTTGCAGGACGCATTGAAGCTTATCTTATGTGGTCCCACGAGGGACGCCACGGCTTCAAATTCGAGCGCGTGATCCGGGAGCCGGATTTCGTAGCCATGCTCGACAAGATGAACAGCGCTAGCCGCTCCGCAACAAACTAACGCCCCAATCACGCTCAAACAGGTACAGCGCAATCCGCGCGGCCTGCCCTCTTTCGCTGTCCAGCCCGCCATCCCGATCAAGCAACAGCCGGGCGTCATCGGTAGCCGGCCCGATCAGGTCGTTAACCTGCGCCGGTGTCGCAACGCGAAAACCCGCGTCGCCTGACTGCCGGGTGCCCAATAACTCCCCTGCCCCACGCAGACGAAGATCTTCCTCGGCAATCCGAAAACCATCATTCGTTTCGCGCATCAAGGTTAGCCGCGCGCGCGCCGTTTCACTCAAGGTTTCGCCGCGAATTAACAGGCAATTGGATTTCACGCTGCCCCGTCCCACCCGCCCCCTGAGCTGATGCAATTGGGCAAGACCAAAGCGATCCGCGGCTTCGATAATCATCAGGCTGGCATTCGGCACGTCCACACCTACTTCGATGACGGTCGTGGCGACAAGAACCTTGATTTCATCGCGCTGAAAACGGCTCATAACCAGATCTTTTTCGGGCCCCTTCATCCGACCATGCACCAAACCGACCTGATCGCCAAATCGCGCCTTCAGGGAGGCAGCCCGGTCTTCTGCGGCGGCGAGATCGCTCTTTTCGCTTTCCTCGATCAAGGGACAGACCCAGTAAGCCTGACCACCCGCAGCGATGTGACGGGCAAGGCCATCAACCACGTCCGGCAAACGTGCATCGGAAATCACGCTGGTATCAATGGCTTGCCGACCGGGAGGAAGCTCGTCAATCCGCGAGACATCCATTTCGCCAAATTGGCTGAGCGTCAGCGTCCGCGGTATCGGCGTGGCTGTCATGGCCAGCAGATGCGGTGTTCGTTCGGCCTTCTGGGTCAGCATGAGTCGCTGCGACACGCCAAATTTATGTTGTTCATCGATCACCGCCACGGCAAGATTCTTGTAGCGGACATGCTCTTGAAAAATCGCGTGGGTTCCAATCAAAATATCGATAGAACCGTCCATCAGCCCCATCAACGTCGCTTCGCGGACCTTGCCCTTGTCGCGCCCGGTCAATATCGCAAGATTCACCGGGACACCTGCCAGCAACTTCTGCAGGCTTTCAAAATGCTGTCGCGCCAGAATTTCCGTCGGTGCCAGAAAGGCACCCTGATATCCCGCTTCCACCGCCGACAGCAGCGCCATCACCGCCACCAGAGTCTTTCCCGAGCCGACATCACCCTGAAGCAAGCGCAGCATCGGGGCGCTCTGCGCAAGATCACCTTCTATTTCGCCAATGCAGCGCTTCTGGGCATTGGTCAGTTCAAACGGCAACTTCATCTGGTCGCGGAGCCTGCCATCGCCTCGGACCGGAATCCCCTTCTTGCTCCGATTGCTGGCCCGCACCAGCATGAAGGCAAGCTGGTTGGCAAAAACCTCGTCGTAGGCGAGCCGATCAGTGGCATCCGCGCCTTCCCTAGTGTGGAGTGCATCAATACTATGCTTCCAGCTCTTCCAGCTTTTGGCAGCCAGCTGGGTTGGCTCGATCCATTCTGGGAGGTCTGGAGCAAGCGCCAGTGACTGTTCGATCAATTGCCGCATGCGTGCATTGCCAAGCCCGTCAGCCAAT
This sequence comes from Sphingomonadales bacterium, assembly GCA_024636595.1. Lineage (GTDB taxonomy): Bacteria > Pseudomonadota > Alphaproteobacteria > Sphingomonadales > Sphingomonadaceae > Parasphingorhabdus. Next base: position 2,387 of record JAGXGT010000161.1, read on the forward strand.
GGATAGATGGGTTCCATCAGCGCGATAGTATTGGCCTGCTCCGGCTCCATCACGTGGTCAGGATGCACCATCTGCAGTTCGTCACCATAACGCTCGAGCTTGCCGGAAATGACCTTGGGTTCCCCAAGCGGGAGCAATTTCTTGGGCCAGCCCGGGTTTCGACCGAAAAAGGTCAGGCTGATATAGTTGCCCAGCTTGTCCGTCGCGTGCACCCGCAAGGGGCTGCGCGGGCCTCCGGTGCGATAGTCGACCGGAGTCACCTCAATGATGATCGTCTCGCCGACATCGATTTCATCGAGCTCATCGACCCGTTTACGTTGCATCCAGTAATTGGGTTCATGGTACAACAGATCCTTGACCCGGGTCAGCCGCAGCTTCTCGAGTGGCTTGGCCAATACCTTGCCGACGCCCTTGAGCGACTGGGTTTCGCCAAATAATGGATTGAGTATCTCGGGCCGCATGTCTATCCGCCTTTATACCCCCGCTGGCTCATTATGCCAGCCAAGTTGGAGCAACGAATATGGACCGCGAAACAAGGCTGAAACGGCTACAATTTCGCGCCTGGCATCGTGGAACCCGGGAAGCGGACTTCTTGATCGGCGGATTTTTTGATCGCTATAGCCCTGATTGGTCAGAGCGAGACATGGACTGGTTTGCAACCCTGCTCGTCGAAGATGACGTTGATGTCATGGCTTGGGCGATTGGCACCCTGCCCGTTCCTCCAGCGTTCGACGGTCCACAAATGGCCTCCATGCAGAAACTCGACTATATCGACGCGACGAAATAATTTTCCTGCCCTATATCCAGAAGCGATTTTGAGTGTCCTATTTAGATAGATTATTGTCCTCCGAGAAAGGCATGACGCTGACCGGCGTGCCCGTTGGCTATCGACCGCTGTTTCTTTCAGAAATCGCTGTCAGATCGGAGCAACGCACAATGTTTATCGCCACCGACGACGCAGCGATGAGCGCAATCGTCGAAGCCGCCCATTTCTTTGCGCCGGACCTCGAGATTATCGAATTCCCGGCGTGGGACTGCCTGCCCTACGACCGTGCATCGCCGGCGCTGCATACCACATCGGACCGGCTGGCAGCCTTGGCCAGACTTGCACTGCCATTCACAGGTTCACAGCTAGTGGTCACGACTGTCAACGCGGTAACCCAACGGGTTCTGGCACCATCGCGAATCAAGGAATTTGTCACCCGCCTCGCGCCCGGCACCATTGTCGAACAGGAAAAGCTGATCTCTTTCCTTTATGCCAACGGCTTTGTCCGCGTGGACACTGTCGCCGACAGCGGCGAATTTGCCGCGCGAGGCGGTCTGATCGATCTGTTTCCCCCCGGAGCAGAATTACCGATACGGATCGATCTTTTTGGCGACGAGATTGAGACCCTGCGCCAGTTCGACCCAGCCGACCAGCGCACCGTAGGCAACATCGATGGACTTGATCTGTTGCCGGTGTCGGAGTTTCTGCTGGATGCCGAAAGCATTACCCGCTTTCGCACGCGCTATCGTGATCTTTTTGGCGCCGTTTCGACCAGCGATGCCTTATATCAATCGATCTCGGAAGGACGCCGCCTGGCGGGGATGGAGCATTGGCTGCCATTGCTCGAAGACCGGCTGGCGACGATTTTTGACTATGTTGGGGATGATTGCATAATTTTGCGGGATGCCGCCGGATCAGCAGCAGCAGAGGCGCAATTTTCGTCGATTGCCGATTATCACAAGAACCGGGTGGACGCCGACAAAGCTAATCTGTCGAGCTACCGCCCGCTGCCGCCGGAGATGCTCTATCTGACGCCGGATGAATGGCGGTCCAAAGAGAATGAAGCGCCAATCCATATTCTGAGCGAATTTGACGAACCGGAATCTGCAACCGTGCTGTCGATGTCGGTGTCGTCGCCTCGTGATTTTGCTCCTGAACGAGCCCGCAACGAGAACATCTATCAGGCATTGGGCGCGCATCTCAACAGTCTGACGAAATCCGGCACCACGGCGATAGTCGCAAGTTACAGCAAGGGTTCGCGCGCACGCATTTTTGATCTGCTGAAAGACCATGGCATCAAGACAGCTGCACTTTGTGATGACTGGAATTCCTGCCTGTCGGCAGCCCCGGGTGTGGCTCTCACCATATTGCCACTGTCCTCGGGCTTCCGGACAGATAGCTTGTCGCTGCTCACCGAGCAGGATATTTTTGGCGATCGGCTGGTCCGCAAATCCAAACGGCGCAAAAGCAGCGATGCCTTCATTGAGGAATTGTCGGCGCTCAGTCAGGGCGATCTGGTTGTCCATCTGGAACATGGCATCGGCCTCTATGAAGGCATCGTTTCTATTCCCGTCGGCACCAGCCCGCATGATTGCGTTCACCTAAAATATGCTGGCGGCGACAAGCTCTATGTTCCCGTCGAGAATATCGACGTTCTCAGCCGCTATGGTGAAGGCGGCGACAGCGTTGTCCTGGACCGGCTCGGCGGCGAAGGATGGCAACGGCGCAAATCCAAGCTGAAGGAACGGATCCGGGCGATTGCCCATGAGCTGCTCAGAACCGCTGCCGCGCGCGCCTTGCAGCCCGCTACCCCTGCCCGCGTTGACGCATCCGAAATGGCCGGATTCGTGGACCGTTTCCCCTATCAGGAGACGGATGATCAGCAGCAGGCGATCGAAGAAGTTCTGGCCGACATGGCATCGGGCAAGGCGATGGACCGGCTGGTCTGTGGTGATGTCGGCTTTGGCAAGACCGAGGTCGCGATGCGCGCAGCCTTTGCCGCCGCTATGGCCGGAATGCAGGTTGCGATCATTGCACCCACGACGCTGCTCGCCCGTCAGCATTTCAACAATTTCGAAGAGCGTTTCCGGCCCTTCCCGATAAAGATCGGTCGGCTATCTCGGCTGGTTCCTCCTGCAGAAGCGAAGAAAACCAAAGAAGGCCTGACCAGCGGCGAAGTAGACATTGTTATTGGCACCCACGCCCTGCTCGCCAAATCCATCGAATTCCAGCGGCTCGGCCTGATCATTATCGACGAAGAGCAACGCTTTGGCGTTACTCACAAGGAACGGCTCAAGGCGATGAAGGCGGATGTCCATGTGCTGACCCTCACCGCCACACCGATCCCCCGCACATTGCAGATGGCGATGACCGGCATGCGCGAACTGTCGGTTATACAGACCCCGCCGGTCGACCGGCTCGCCGTGCGCACCTATGTGATGCCTTGGGACCCGGTTCCGCTGCGCGAAGCATTGCTGCGTGAACATTATCGTGGCGGTCAGTCATTCATTGTCGTTCCCCGTATTGCCGACCTCCCGGATATCGAGGAGTTTCTCAAGAAACATGCCCCTGAACTGACCTATGTCGTTGCGCATGGACAGATGGCCCCAGCGACAGTCGAAGAGCGGATGTCCGCCTATTACGACCGCAATTATGATGTGCTGCTCTCTACCACCATCGTCGAAAGCGGCTTGGATATTCCCAGTGCAAATACACTGATCATCCATCGTGCCGATCGCTTTGGCCTGGCCCAACTCTATCAACTGAGAGGCCGGGTTGGCCGGTCAAAAACGCGTGCATATGCCTATATGGTGACACCAAAAGACCGGATCATCACTGAAAAGGCCGAGAAAAGGCTAAAAATTCTGGGTGATCTCGACAGCCTTGGTGCCGGATTTGAACTGGCGAGTCATGATCTGGACATTCGCGGAGCCGGCAATCTGCTGGGCGACGAACAATCCGGGCATATCAAGGAAGTTGGCTTCGAACTGTACCAGTCGATGCTTGAAGATGCCATCCTCGAAGCCAAGGCCAAAGGCTCCGGCCTGCCAGCACAGACAGATAGCTTCTCGCCCCAGATCACGGTCGATGCCCCGATTTTGATACCGGAAGCCTATGTGCCCGACCTTTCCCTCCGGATGGGGCTCTATCGCCGGATGAATGGCCTCAAAACCCTGCCGGACATCGAATCCTTTGCCGCGGAAATGATCGACAGATTTGGTGATCTGCCGATCCAGACGGACAATCTGCTCAAGCTTATGCATATCAAGATGAATTGCGTGAACGCACAGATCGCGAAAATCGAAATGGGGCCGCGCGGTGCGTTGGTCACTTTTCACAACGACACGTTCCCCAATGTCCAGGGCCTGCTTGACTATGTCGACCGGCTCAAGGGCACGGCAAAAATTCGGCCCGACAATAAGCTGTTCATCGAGCGCAAGTGGCGCGACCCCAAGTCCCGCCTGCACGGCCTGACCCAATTGACCACGGGGCTGTCAAAACTGGCGCAACGCGCAACCGCCTAGTTGCTGCGCAAGGCGAAGGCTTCAAATTCGTCCGGCGACAGCGGCCCGGAACGTAGAAACCCCTGAAAAAATTCGCAGCCTTGTTCCGCCAGGGTCTTTAGCTGAGCTTCGGTTTCGACGCCTTCTGCAATGACGCTTAGATGCAGGCTATGGGCCATGTCGATGATGGACCGCACCACAACTTGATCTTTTGCAGAGCCACCAATGTCACCTGTGAGTCCACTATCGATCTTCAAATAGTCGACCGGCAATTGTTTGAGATAAGACAGGCTGCTGTACCCGGTTCCGAAATCATCGATCGCTATGCAAATCCCCGCCTTGCGCAGGCGGTCCAATTTGTCGGCCGAAGCCGATAAATTAGCGATCAATTCAGACTCCGTAATTTCGAGCGTCAGCCGGTGCGGATCGAAAGCGGCAATATCGACCTGCCTCAGCATATCATCGGCAAAGGCCGCTGCCGCCAAATCGCCCGCCGTGACATTGATCGAAAGACGCAAAAAACCGAGACTGGCTGGCCAGCTAGCCGCCAGCGTCAGCGCCTGCTTGTGGATTTGCGTCGAGAGCGACTCCATCATGCCGGCCCGCTCCGCGACCGCAAACAGAGTTGCGGCCCCCAACAGGCCATATTCCGGATGTTCCCAACGCGCCAGTGCTTCTGCGCCGGCCAGCTGACCGGTATCGACCTTTATCTGCGGCTGAAAAGCGATGACGATTTCACCACGAGCCATGGCTCCCGCGAGTTGCTCTTCCAACACTTCTTCCAGATGTACATCTGCTTCTGAAACGGCACTGAAATTGATCGGCAAAGCATCTGCCGAGGTCGCTTCCGCGAGCGCCAGCACGGCTTTCCGGATCAAAGTCTTTTCACTGGACTCACTGGTTCCGATTGCGACCCCGGCTCGAGCGACAGGGTTGATCGGGCGCCCCTCAAGCTGCAGATCGCCAAAGACACTGGATATCAAATCATTGGTGAACTTTGAAATTTGACTATGGGGAATATTTGCAAGTGCGATGAGAAAATTCTGGCCATCCAGGCGTGCAACCAGATGCGGCCCTTTAGATTGATGCTGTGTGTGATCCATCAGCCTGTGCCCGACCATCCGCAGCAATTGGTCGCCCGCGTGGCGTCCGAACGCGGAGTTGATCATCCGGAAGTTTTTTATGCCGATCGCAATCAGTGTCAACTCGCTGCCGGCTTCGATCTTCTGCCGAATCCACGAACGGGCAGAGGTTGTATTGCGCAAACCGGAAAGCAGATCGCGGCCGGTCCAGTCATCCGCTTCCTCGTTGTTTGTGAGATATTCGATCCGACCAAAAATCTGGCCATCCGCTTTGTACAAATGATGGATCACCTTTCTGCCATTGAACCGATGGGGAACCGCCGCCTGTCCAGCGCCATCCCGCAGGCGCCCCATAGCCCCTCGCACGCGCTTTTTTTCTTCGCGTGATAGCGAGCGGTAGATACCGCTCACCGGATATTTGCCGAAATCAATCTCACCCGCCGCATCCGACAGCCTCTCGCTAATCCAATATTCGCTGACCGAACCCAAGGTCATCGACCATTGCAAATCCGCAGATGTCAGCAAGGATTGCTCATGGTTCGCGCGTTCGGCGCCGCCTCTAAAATTTTCGACATAACGAAAGGCATAGTTGATCGACTGCTCGAGATCCGCACCGCTAGCGGCAAAATCCAAGTAATGCGTGGCTCCGGAATCAAAACATTGCCCGACTATTCCCTGGCTTTGCTCGCTATCGAGCAAAGCCAGTATCGCGATGCCACCTTCGACTGCGGTTGCTGAAAGCTTTGCGATCGCCGCCAAGCCGTCGCGTTCGGCCTGGCGCGCATCGATCACCGCGATCATGGCACCGGCTGAAAAAAACCGGGCTCGCAGATTGTCTGACCGCCGAGCCGAATGGACCCGCCAGCCAAAAGAGGTAATTTCTGCGGCAAGCGGATCACGCTGGTGAAAGGAAAGCAGAAACAGATTTCTGAATCCAACCGGATGCACCGTCGAGATGGATGACTCTAAG
>JAGXGT010000162.1 GCA_024636595.1 Sphingomonadales bacterium
CCGGTCATGATGAAGGAACGCATATGAAACTCGCCACCCTGAAGAACGACACCCGCGACGGCCGCCTGGTCGTGGTCTCGAAAGACCTGACCCGCTGCTGCGAAGCGAGCAATATCGCGCCAACCCTGCAGGCGGCGCTGGATGACTGGGACAATTGCGCGCCGAAACTGGAAGCGCTCTACCGCGATGTCGAGCATGAGACGGTGCCGTGCGAACGCTTTCACGAGCGGCTCGCCGAATCCCCCCTGCCCCGCGCCTATCAATGGGCCGATGGCAGCGCTTATATCAATCATGTCGAACTGGTCCGCAAAGCGCGCGGCGCGGAAGTGCCGGAGAGTTTCTATTCCGATCCGCTGATGTACCAGGGCGGCAGCGATGCCTTCCTCGGCCCGCGCGACGATATCCCGCTCGGCGATCCCAAATGGGGCTGCGACATGGAAGGCGAAATCGCGGTGATCACCGACGATGTGCCGGCAGGCGTCAGCAGCGACCAAGCCGCCGACCATATCAAGCTGGTGATGCTGTGCAATGATGTGTCCCTGCGCGGCCTGATCCCCGGCGAGCTGGCCAAGGGTTTCGGCTTTTTCCAGTCCAAGCCGCCCTCGGCCTTCTCCCCGGTCTGCGTGACCCCCGATGAACTGGGTGATGCGTGGAAAGACTCGGTCATCCATCTGCCGCTGCAGGTCGACTATAACCGCGAGCCCTTTGGCCGCGCCAACGCCGGCAAGGACGCAACCTTCAGCCTCGCCGATCTGGTCGCCCACGCCGCCAAGACGCGCCCCTTATGCGCCGGCACGATCATCGGTTCCGGCACCGTCTCCAACCAGGGCCCCGATGGCGATCCCGGCAAGCCGGTCAGCGAAGGCGGCCTCGGCTACAGCTGCATCGCCGAAATCCGGATGATAGAGACGATCAACGACGGCGAAGCCAAGACGCCGTTTATGAGCGCTGGCGATACCGTGAAAATCCAGATGCTGGATGCGGATGGTCATTCGATATTCGGGGCTATCCGGCAGGATGTTGTGGCGGTTTGACGGGGTTGGTTTTCGAAAGGTTTTTCAAAAAGCTATGATCCAATGGATAGCTAGAACTCAAAAGAATAAGTAAGTAGAAGAGCTCTGGTGCAGCTCATCTCGAATTCTTTTAAGCCGGCACGGAAAGTGCTTAGGATAATTGACCCGCGGTTAGCGGCATTATTCTTCATCGCGCTTTTCGCTATGGCAATCACGGCCTCCGACCCGTTGGCAAGAGAAGCATTGTGCGATTTCAAAATCTGTCTTCGAGCTTATCGCCCAGATTATTGGAACGCGATATTCAATACGATGGCATCCGGTGCAGTGATCAGTTTGTTTTTTTACTGGGTATTAGTCGAATTACCGCAGTATAGGAAACGTGAGCGCTTGAAGCGAATTTTCGCATCGCAGTACCGGTCGTTTAAATTGCAGTGCATCGATATTTTCCTTGTTCTTTCGAATTCAACCAATGATTCTGAAACTGCCGTTCGCTTACTCGAACCAGATGAATTCAGAAAATACTTCAAACAAGATGCCGGCGATCATCAGATTCTGTGGGATCGTTTTCTGAACGGACTGAACGACTATTATCTCGAAGCACTAGCCCGTAAGATGGAGCATCTACGGGATGAATTCAGGTTTTTTCTTCTTGCCGTGGAGTCGGAAGATGAGAAGCTAATTGAATTGCTTAAGCGGTTCACTGAAACCACTCACTACAACGTGACACGCAGTGAAGATTATGATGAGGTAAAATCCTTAAGCGGATATTTCTGGAATATTTTTGCGGGTTGGTCGTTTATCGATGGTTATCGTAGCGACGACATCGTGCTCGAAGCAATTGAGCGAATTTGAACAATATTGACTACCCCTCAAACCAGCACCGCCGCCCGACACCTAATCCGCTCCATCACGCACCAACAGCTTGCGCCCACTATCCCTCAAGCTTCGCCATATTACGATCATCGGCGGCGGTGACATTGACCGCCAGTCCGATCAGATCGGTGTCCTCCGGCGCATCGGGCAGGACGCCAATCGCGGGCAGCCCCTGCTCGTCCTCCAGCCACAGGGACGCGGCGCCGCGGCTGGCCTTGCCATAAGGCATGGCATAGCTTTTGATCACTGCCTTGCCGTTGAAGAAATGGTCCGGTTTGACATGATCCGGCTTGGCAATCCGCTCCGGCGCGGCGATGCGGTCGGGTGACCAGCCGCCAGCGACCGGTTGCGCGGCATAGATGCCGACCGATTCCTTGTTGATCACCCCGCCATTGGCCGAGATCATCCCCGGCTTGCTGCCATTCTTGCGCAGCGCCTCAACCAGCGCGACCATGCCGTGGGCGCTATAGCTGTTGCCGGGCCCGCCGAAGAAGCTCAGCCCGCCGGTCAGCGTGTAGGAAGCCAGTGACCGGTCGGGCGAACCGAGCGCGTCCATCGCCAGCGACACCGCGACCGGGAAACAGCTGTAGATATCGATCGGCCCGAGATCCGCCGCGTCCAGCTCCGCCAGTTCCAGCGCCTTCGGAAACGCCGCCTGCATAGCCGGCGAGATCGACAGATCGTCCTGCTGGCTCATCAGCGGCACGCTGGCGTCGGCGCCGCTGTGCAGATAGATCATCTTGTCTTCGGCGATACCCAATTCGGCAGCATGACCAGCGGTGGTCAGGATCACTGCCGCGCCCAGTTCAACCGCATCCTGCGCCACCATCCAGCGGCGATAGGGATCGTTCAGCCGGTAATTGCCATGGTCGTCGGACAGCAATTCTTCTGCCGTCCAGTTACGGGCAAATTGAGCGTGCTCGCGTGACAAGGACACGCTTGCAAACGCCTCCCACAGTTCCGCCATATCCTTTGCATAGCTGATGCGGTTCATCCCCAGCCGCGCGCGCCGGGCATTTTCGACAATCCCGTAAGCCATCGGCATATTGATAATGCCCTGCCGCCATTCATAGGCGGTCAGCATCTTGTCTTCATTGGTTATCAGATCGGTCATCTCGCGGGTCGCGGGCTGATGCCAGTCCAGCGCATGATCGCTCCGCCGCGCCCGCTTGACCGTACCCATATTCTCGGCGCTGGACAGGACCACCGCTTGATATTCACCATTGTGAACCTGACAGGCGAGCTTGTTGAGATGCTTTTGCGGGCTCTGACCGCCAACATCACCATAGAGCAGGCTGGCCGGGTCCAGACCGGATGCCGTGGCCACCGCCTCGGGGTGATTCTCCGGCGAGCCAAAATCATGCGGCAGGCCGCTATCGTGGAACAGCCGGATCGACAGTAGGCAGTCAATCGAGGCCGCCAGCTTGTCTGCGACGCCGCTATCGGCCAGCGCCTGCTTGACCGCAGCCGACGCCAGATCAACCGTCGATGGCCATTCAATCCCTTGCGATTCTTTCAGTTTTTGTCCGCTCGCTTCACCGACGCCGACCAGCACCGGTGCCTTGGGATCTGCCGTTACCATTGTTAATTCCCTCAAAATAAACAGTTCATCAATCGATTAAACATGATAACAGCAAGGTGGAATCATGCACTAGCTAAAATGGAGAATATTTGATGGGCGGCTGGCCGGAACTGAATTGGGACACGGAACCGACGGGCCCGCTGAAGGGACTGAAGATCGTCGATATGTCTACCGTTGTCCTCGGACCCTTCGCCACTCTCAATTTCGCCGATATGGGCGCGGACGTGATCAAGATCGAGAATGGCGAAGGCAAATTTGCCGGCGACATGATGCGCCACGCCGGCGACAGCCCGACCGGTGATCTCGGCCCGATCTTCGCCTCGCTCAACCGTAACAAGAAATCGATCACGCTCAACGGCAAGGATGCAGACGACAAGGCCGTCATTCTCGAACTGCTCAAACATGCCGATGTGTTTTTTCACAATGTCCGGCTGGCAGGCATGGAACGGCTGGGGCTGGATTATGAAAGCATCAAGGCGGTCAATCCCGGCATTGTCTATGTCCATTGCGCCGGCTTTGGTCAGGGCGGCGAATATGAGAAACGGCAGGCCTATGATGACCTGATCCAGTGCGCCTCCGGATTTGCCAGCCTGTTCGAAATGCGCGGTGACAGCGGTCGTCCGCTCTACATGCCGTCGCTGGTCGCCGACAAGACGATCGGCCTGTTTGCGGTCAACGCAACACTGGCGGCGATGTATCACAAGGAGAAGACCGGCGAGGGGCAATTTGTCCAGGTGCCGATGTTCGAAGCCTTTACCTGGTTCAACATGGTCGAGAATCTGTGGGGCGAAACCTTCATTCCCGGCAATGGAAAACTTGCCTACACACGCTCGATCAACGAGAATCGCAAGCCCTATCCAACCAAGGACGGCTATATCGGTCTGGTTCCCTATAATGACGCGCAGTGGCGGAAATTTTTCGAGCTGGGCGGCAAACCCGGCGTCTTTGATGAACCGCGCTTCGCCGATTATTCCCAGCGCACCAAGAACATCACCGCACTCTATGCCCTGATCGAGGAAATTGCCGCGACCAAGACCACCGACGAGTGGCTGCCCCTGCTCGACGAGCATAATATTCCGGCCATGCGCTATAACAGGATGGAAGATGTGCTGACCGATCCGCATTTGCAGCAGGTCGGCTTCTGGCAGGAACGGGAGGGCGACAAGATCGGCAAATATCGGACGATCAAGCATCCGGTCCATTATTCCGCCAGCCCGGCGAACATCTATGCCGACCCGCCGACATTGGGTGCAGACAATGATGAGATACGCGGCGCGCTAAACATGCCCGCCAACGACGCCTAAGAAATAGCAGGACAGGAACCGCCCGATGAATTTTGATTTCTCTGACGACCAGAAATTTCTCCGCGATGAAGCGCGCAAGTTTTTGGAGGCCCAGTGCACGATGGCGCAGGTCCGTGAAGTGCTCGACGATGACAGCAAGAGCCACAATGACGGCGTGTGGAAGAAGATTGTCGAAATGGGCTGGCTCGGCGCGGCGATTCCCGAAGAATATGGCGGGCTTGGTCTCGGCATGCTCGAGCTCTGCGTGATTGCCGAGGAGCTGGGCCGGACACTGGCGCCGGTTCCGTTCGGCTCCTCCGCCTATTTCTTTGCCGAAGCGCTAAAGCTGGCGGGCAGCGAGGAACAGAAACTGGCGTTGCTGCCGAAGGTTGCCGACGGCAGCGTCATCGGCTGTATCGCGGTCAGCGAAGGGCCGGGCGAGACTGCCGCTGGCAATATTGCCACGCGGCTCAAGGACGGCAGCATAACGGGTAAGAAAATCCCGGTGACCGACGGCGATATCGCCACCCATGCAATTGTGCTGGTCAAAGATGGCAGCAGCGCCAGCCTGGTCATTGTCGACCTGAACCACAGCGGCGTCACCCGCAAATCGATCAAGACGCTGGAGCCAACCCGCAGCCATGCGGTGATCAGCTTTGACGGCGCTACCGCAGACCTGCTCGGCGAGGCGGGTAACGGCATGCCGCTGCTCGACCAGATCAACGACCGGGCGGCGGTGCTGCTCGCCTTTGAGCAATTGGGCGGGGCCTCGCGCTGTCTGGAAATGGCCAATGCCTATGCCAAGGAACGGGTGGCCTTTGGCCGCGCGATTGGTGGCAATCAGGCGATCAAGCATAAGCTTGCCGATATGTATGTGAAGAACGAAGTGGCCCGCTCCAACGCTTATTATGGTGCGTGGGCGCTGTCGAGCGATGCCGCCGAACTGCCCGAAGCGGCAGCAGCGGCGCGGGTCGCGGCATCGGAGGCCTTTTGGTATGCTTCGAAGGAAAATATCCAGACCCATGGCGGCATGGGCTTCACCTGGGAAGTAGATTGCCATCTCTTCTACCGCCGCGCCAAATTGCTTGCCGTTCAGGCCGGCAGCCCGGCAGTCTGGAAAGAGAAGCTGGTCAGCGCGCTCGAAGCGAAAAACGATTAAGAGGAATTTGACATGGATTTCAATGACACACCCGAAGAAGCAGAATTCCGCGCCGAGGCGCAGGCTTTTCTTTCGCAAAATTTGAACGCCAAAACGCCGGGCGCGTTGCGCTCCGGTGGCCGGGAAGATTTCCTCGCCCGCGCGAAAGCCTGGCAGAAGATCAAGGCCGAGGGCGGCTTTGCACAAATTACCTGGCCCAAGGAAATGGGAGGTCGCGGCGGCACCGTGATGCAGCAGGTGATCTGGGGTCAGGAAGAAGCCAAATTTGATGCACCGACCGGCCCCTTTGCCATCGGCCTCGGCATGTGCGTGCCGACCGTGATTGCCTTTGGCTCGGATGAGCATAAGAAAAAATATGTTCGCAAGGCGCTGATGGGCGAAGATGTCTGGTGCCAGCTGTTCTCCGAACCGGCAGCCGGTTCCGATGTTGCCGGTCTCAAGACAAAAGCGGTCAAGGATGGTGACGAATGGGTCATAAATGGTCAGAAAGTGTGGACTTCCGGTGCACATTATTCCGACTATGGGATTTTGCTGGTCCGCACCGATCCCAATGTGCCTAAGCACAAGGGCCTGACCATGTTCATCGTCGATATGAAACAGCAAGGCGTTGAAGTGCGGCCGATCCATCAGGCATCCGGTGGCAGCGAGTTTAACGAAGTCTATTTCACCGATGTCCGCATTCCCGACAGCGACCGGCTCGGCGAGCCCGGCATGGGCTGGAAAGTGGCGCTGGTCACGCTGATGAACGAACGGCTCGCCGTTGGCGGTTCCCCGGGACCCGACTGGAAGGAAATCATGGATTATGCCCGCTCTGCCGGCACCCTGTCGAACCAGGCGTTCCGCGACAAGCTCGCCGACTGGTATGTCGCCGCGCAAGGCTACAAGCTGACCAAATTCCGTACCCAGACCGCGCTGTCGCGCGGCGAAACACCAGGGCCGGAAAATGCGATCGGCAAGATCATCAATGCCAATCATCTGCAGGACATCTGCAACAGCGCGATCGAGATGCAGGATCATTTCGGGATCATCGTCGACAAGGACGAAGCGCCGTCCGACGCGATTTTCCAGGAAAGCTTCATGTGGGCGCCGGGGCTGCGCATTGCGGGTGGTACCGATGAAATCCTGAAGAATATCATCGCCGAGCGGGTGCTTGGCCTGCCGCAGGATGTGCGCGTCGACAAGGAAAAGACTTTCGCGGAAATGAACTAGGAACAATAGGATGACCGATCTTAACGTCCATGTCGTCGCCAATTTCACCGTGCAGGATGCGGCGAAATATCGCGAATATGAAAAGGGCTTCTTCCCGATTCTGAAAAAGCATGGCGGGGAGTTCATCACCTTTGATGACAGCAGCGTCACCTTTGAAGGCGGCGCCCCGCCCGAAGGCCGGGTGGTATTGTTCAAATTTCCCAGCGAGGCCGCCGCGACCGCCTGGTATCATGACCCCGATTATCAGGCCTTGTCCGAACATCGCCGTGCAGGAACGACGTTGAACTTTCTCACCATGGTGCACAGTCTGCCCC
>JAGXGT010000163.1 GCA_024636595.1 Sphingomonadales bacterium
CTACGAATATGCCGAGGATGGTTCGAAGAAATTGTGGCCCGGCCTGGCCGACCATTTCCCGTTGGCCGAAGAACAGCCGGACGTCGAAGAGGTTAAGCAACGGCTGATGTTCATCCAGCTGATCGCCACGGCCCAATGTTTCGACGAGGGCGTTGTGTCCGATCCGCAGTCCGCCGATCTCGGCGCGATCTTCGGCTGGGGCTTTGCGCCCTGGACCGGCGGTCCGATGAGCCATATCGACACAATGGGCGTCGACAATTTTGTCCGCATCGCCGACAATCTGGCGCAGAAATATGGCGAACGGTTCAAGCCGCCGATGAGCTTCCGCAAGAAAGCGGACGCTGGCGAGAGCTTTTACAAGGCCGCCTGATCGGCTGACATGAGACAAAGAGAATAGAAAAGAGCGCCTTCCGGCGCTCTTTTTATGGCCGGGGCAGGCACCTGCTGAGTGTGTCAATCTGCGCCGCCAGCTTGTCGAGCCTGGTTGCCAGGCCCACTTCATCGACGATCACAGGATTGCCGGTTGCACCATAATGCGCACGGAACAACGCGACCATCTCGTCCACCACCGGCAGCTGCTCGCGTGTGCTGCGATCCGCCTCCATCGTCGTCTCGATCGATCGAGCGCTATATTCGAGGCTGCCGTAGAAGATGTCGCGGGCTTGCCAGAGCACCGCATCCGCCCGCAATTCGCCGCGATCCTGGCCGCGCAGGAACAGCCGGTCGAAGACGGCTACATAGTGACGCAGATGATCGCGCGAGACGCTGACTTCGCTGTTGTTGCGGCGCAGGGCAAAGGTCAGGTTGATGAAATCCGCATTCACGATCACGGTGTTCAGATGATAGCGGGCTAGTGCTTCCAGTCGGGCAAATAAATCCGTGGCTTCCACTGACGCCATAACGCCTTCGGCTTCCAGGGTCAGGCCGTCCCAGAACTGCTGCAACACCGCCAGCATCAATTCCGCCTTGGATTCATAATAGCTGTAGACCGTGCCCTCGCCGATACCGGCGCGCCGCGCGATTTCCTGCATCCGGGCCCCGTCGAAACCGTGATCGACAAATATCGCCCGCGCGGCGTCCAATATGACGCGTTCCTTGCGCTCCAGCTTGGCGCGCTGGGTTTCTGACGGGATCGCGTTTGATGCCACTATCTATACCTTTGCGAACTTGACTCGACAATATCGAGTGCTATTCAATTAGCCTTTGTGGACTCGCCCTGTCAAATAGCGAATAGTCCGCTCGGTCAAATCGGAAAGAGGCGCTGCATCCATGCCCCAGTTTAAATCGAAGATCGTCACCGGCTCGGACAGCTTTGCCCAGAATCGCGAGGATATGCTGGCGCTGATCGATCATCTGCGTGTCCTGGAAAAACGCGCTGTGGAAGCATCGGAAAAACGGCGGCCGACCTTTGAAAAGCGCGGCCAGCTGACTCCGCACGAACGGCTGAAACGGCTGCTCGATCCCGGCATGCCCTGGCTGCAGCTCTACAATATGGCCAATTATATGGTGGAGGACAGCAATCCCGAGACCAGCATCCCCGGCGGCAGCGTCATCCTGGGCATCGGTTTCGTCAAAGGCGTGCGCTGCATGATCTGGGTCGATGACAGTGGCATCCGGGCGGGCGCCGCGACGAGCGGTGGCTGGGACGCCAGCAAGGGCGCTCAAAAAATCGCGCAGGATCTGAAATTGCCATTCATCCATCTGGTCGAAAGCGCCGGCGCGAACCTGATGGAATATAAGGTCGAGCTCTGGGCCCATGGCGGAATGCTGTTCCGCAATCTCGCGTGGCTGAGCGCGGCGGGTGTACCGACGATGGTGGTCTTGCACGGACCGTCGACCGCAGGCGGTGCGTATATGCCGGGCATGTCGGACTATGTGATCGGTGTTCGCGACAATGGCATGGCGGCGCTGGGCGGTGCGGCGCTGGTTCATGCGGCCACCGGCGAAGTCGCCGACGATCGCGAACTGGGCGGGACCGAGATGCATGCCTCGACCACCGGGAGCGTCGAATATCTCGCCGATGATGATGCCCACGGCATCGCCATTGCCCGCGAAACCATGGGGCGTCTCGACTGGAACAAGAATACAACGCCGATCCGCCGCAATGATTATGAGGAACCGCTTTACGATATCGACGAAATCGCGGGCGTTGTGCCGATTGACTATACAACCCCCTATGATGTCCGCGAAGTCGCGGCGCGGATTGTTGACGGTTCCGATTTTGAAGAGTTCAAAGCAAGATACGGTCCCGGCACCGTCTGCATGCAGGCGAGCATCATGGGCCATGCGGTCGGCATCATCGGCAACAACGGCCCGTTCGACCCCGAAGCGGCGGCCAAGGCTACCCATTTCTTCCAGCTGTGCGACCAGTCCGAACTGCCGATCATCTTCCTCAACAACACCACCGGCTATATTGTCGGCACCGAGTCCGAACATAAGGGCATGATCAAGCTGGGCAGCAAGATGATCCAGGCGGTGTCCAATGTCCGGGTCCCGAAACTGTCGCTCTATATCGGCGCAAGCTTTGGCGCGGGCAATTACGGGATGAGCGGCACTGCCTTCGAACCCGATTTCCTGTTCAGCTGGCCCAATGCGAAAACTGGCGTCATGGCGGGCGCATCTGCAGCCAATACAATGAGCCACGTTGCCCGCGTGCAGGCGAAACGCAAGGGTGTGGAGCCGGATGAAGAGGCCATCGCCAAACAGGAACAGCGCATCAAGGATATTTTCGAAGCGCAGGAAAGCGCCTTCTTCACCTCCGGCCGGGTGCTCGACAACGGCGTGATCGATCCGCGCGACACACGCAGGGTGCTGGGCTTTGCGCTGGAGACGATTTTCGAGGCGCAGAACCGGACGCTGCATCCCAATGCATTTGGTGTGGCGCGGATATGATATCTTTGCCCAGAAACACGCCGTGCTCCGCACTTGATGCGGAGCTGTGGAGCCTGAACGCTGCAGACGCCAGAGCTCCGGCTCGGGGGCCGGAGCACAGATTGGGACACAGACAATGACAAACCTTCCCGACACCAAAACCCTGGAACTGGATCTCCAACAGGGCTGGCTGACCATCTGGTTCAACCAGCCGGACAATCGCAATGCGTTGAGTGACGCGCTGGTCGCCGAACTCGCCGCTGTGCTGAAAGGCGTGCGCGACGATCGTACTGTCCGCGGCATTACAATGCGCGGTCGCGGCGGGGTGTTTTGTGCCGGAGCAGATCTCAAGAATTTCAAAGAGAATTTTCAAAAGAGCGGCGACCGTGCGGCGATCATCAAGATGTCGAGCGGTGCGGCGGAGATTTTTGACCTGGTCAACACCGCGCCACAGGTGGTGATCGTATTGATCGAGGGCGCGGCAATGGCAGGCGGCTTTGGCCTGAGCTGCTGCGCCGATGTCGTGATTTGCGAAAGCGGTGCCCGTTTCGCGATGACCGAGACCGCCATTGGCGTGTCACCGGCCCAGATTTCACCCTTTGTTATCCAGAAGCTCGGCTATGCCACCGGTCGCCGGCTGATGCTGACTGCGGCGCGGTTCGACGGAACCGAAGCGCATGAACTGGGCTTTGCCGATTTTATCGCCGACGATGTGGCGGGCCTTGAAGCGATTGAGATGCAAATCCGCAAGCAGGTGCTAGCGTCCGCACCCGGCGCGATCGCCGCAACCAAGGAATTGCTCGGTCAGATTGCCGGTCAGCCCCGCGAGGAAGTGATCCGTCTGGCCGCCGAGAATTTCGCCGATCGGATGGTCAGCGACGAAGCGAAGGAAGGCGTTGCCAGCTTCTTTGAGAAGCGCAAACCTTCCTGGGTGGTGAAACCAGAATGAGAAATCAGCTCCTTCCCTTCATCGTCATCCTGAACCTGTTTCAGGACCATTCCCCTTCATCCTCTCACGAGATGCTGAATCATGTTCAGCATGACGAGGTTTACATATGACAAGAATCAACACGCTCCTCATTGCCAATCGCGGCGAGATCGCCTGCCGAGTGATGCGCACGGCCAAAGCGCTCGGCATGCGCACGGTCGCGGTCTATTCCGACGCCGATGCCGATGCCCCCCATGTCAAAATGGCCGATGATGCGGTGCGCATTGGCCCCGCCCCGGTCAACGAATCCTATCTGCTGATAGACAGGATCATTCAGGCAGCAAAGGACACAGGCGCCGACGCGATTCATCCCGGCTATGGTTTTCTCTCTGAGAACGCAGCTTTCTCCAAAGCTTGTGCCGAAGCGGATATCATCTTTGTAGGACCACCGGAAAAGGCGATCGACGTGATGGGCGACAAGGCCCGCTCCAAGCGCGCGATGATCACTGCTGGCGTCCCCTGCGTGCCCGGCTATCAGGGCGATGATCAGGCGGACGACGTGCTGATCGGCGAAGCGGAGAAAATCGGCGTGCCGCTGATGGTCAAGGCCGCAGCTGGCGGCGGTGGTCGTGGCATGCGTCTAGTCCATGATCTGAAAGACGTGCCCAATGCGATCAAGCTCGCCCGGTCCGAAGCAGAAAATGCCTTTGGCAATGGCGAGCTGATTCTCGAAAAAGCGATCATCAAGCCGCGCCATGTAGAGATCCAGGTCTTCGCCGACAGCCACGGCAATACCATCCACCTCGGCGAACGCGATTGCTCCGTCCAGCGGCGGCACCAGAAAGTGATCGAGGAAGCGCCATGCCCCGTCATGACGCCGGAGCTGCGGGAGCAGATGGGCGCTGCGGCGGTGGAGGCAGCGAAAGCGGTCGATTATGTCGGTGCCGGCACAGTTGAATTTCTGCTCGACCAGGCGGGCGGCTTCTATTTTCTGGAAATGAACACAAGGCTGCAGGTCGAGCATCCGGTGACCGAGGAGATCACCGGACTCGATCTGGTGGCGCTGCAGCTGAAAGTTGCGTCAGGCGACTTATTGGGTCTCGAACAGAAGGACATCACGCTCACCGGCCATGCGATGGAAGTCCGGCTCTATGCCGAGGATCCGGCGGATGATTTTCTGCCCAGCACCGGCCCGGTCCACTTGTGGAAGCCTTCGGACCTGTCGCGGGTCGACAGCGGCATCGAAAGCGGCGGCGAGGTTTCGCCCTTTTACGATTCGATGGTCGCCAAGATCATCACCCACGGCACCACCCGCGATGAAGCCCGGCGGCGCATGATCAAGGCGCTATCGGAAACCGCTCTGTTCGGTCCAAAGACCAACCGCGATTTCCTGATCGATGCGCTGGAC
>JAGXGT010000164.1 GCA_024636595.1 Sphingomonadales bacterium
GGACTGGCAGGATCAGACCGATGACCACGATCGTTCGGGCGTCCATTGCATCCAGAAAATTCAGCATATATATTTCCGGTCGGTGGAAGCTGGATATCTTTCCAGCAGTTCAGCCGAGCGTAACGGCCTCGCTGTCAACGAACCGCCGCAATTGGGACAGACACCGTGCAGATTGTCTGTATTGCAGCCATCACAAAATGTGCATTCAAAACTGCAGATCAAAGCACCAGCTTGATCGGCTGGCAAATCCTTGCCGCAGCTCTCACAATCGGGACGCATGTCCAGCATCAGCCAGCCACCTCCTCAACCACAGCGCAGATCCGGTCGACCACCGCGTGAACCTGGTCTTGGTCATCGCCTTCTGCCATCACCCGGATCAGCGGCTCGGTCCCGGATTTGCGGATGACCAAACGTCCGGATCCATCCAGTTCCTTTTCCGCTTCGGCGATCACAGCTTTGACCTTGTCACTATCGAGCGGTTGGCCGCTACTGTAGCGAACATTTTTCAGCAATTGCGGCACCGGATCAAACAGATGCAGCAGTTCGCTGGCCGGCTTGCCGCTCTCGACCAGCTCGCCCATCACCTGCAACGCAGCGACCGTCCCGTCGCCGGTGGTGCCATGATCGAGCAGGATCATATGGCCGGATTGCTCTCCACCGACATTGAAACCACCCTTTTTCATTTCCTCCAGAACATAGCGATCGCCAACTTGCGATCGCACCAGATCGAGTTTCTGGCTTTGCAGGAACCGTTCGAGTCCGAGGTTGGACATCACGGTGGCGACGATCCCGTCCCCGCGCAGCAGGCCATTGCGACTCCAGCTGGAGCCGATCAATGCCATCAGCTGATCGCCATCGACCACCTCCCCTTTCTCATCAACGACGATGAGACGGTCGGCGTCGCCGTCGAGGGCAATGCCAATGTGCGCGCCGGAAGCGACCACCGTTTCCTGCAATATCGCAACATCCGTCGATCCGCATTTATCATTGATATTCAAACCGTTGGGATTGACACCTAACGGAACCACCTCTGCCCCGAGTTCCCAGAACGCCGAGGGTGCCACCTGATAGGCCGCGCCATTTGCGCAATCACAAACCACCTTCAGGCCATCAAGACGAATATGCTCCGGCAAGGACATTTTGACCGCGTGGATATAGCGGCCGCGAGCATCCTCGAACCGCTTGGCCCGGCCAATATCCTTCGGCAAGGCGAGCTGCGCCTGCTCTTCCAGATAACCCTCGATCTTCAACTCGTCTTCATCGGACAGCTTGAACCCGTCCGGACCGAATAATTTGATCCCATTGTCCTGATAGGCATTGTGACTGGCCGATATCATCACGCCGAGGTCGGCGCGCATCGAACGGGTGAGCAGGGCAACGGCGGGGGTCGGTAGGGGGCCGACCTGCACGACATCCATGCCCACGCTGGTAAATCCGGCAACCAGGGCATTTTCCATCATATAGCCGGATAAGCGCGTGTCTTTGCCGATGACAACGCGGTGCCGGTGATCACCACGTTGAAAATGGCGGCCCGCCGCCTGTCCCACTTTCATGGCAATTTCGGCCGTCATCGGGTGTTTATTGGTCAGGCCGCGGATGCCATCGGTACCGAAGAATTTCTTTGTCATATTCACCTATATCCAAACCTGGTCGCGCCCCGTTCAGCGTTGCTCTAGCCGATGGATTGGCCGGAGACCAAGAGGGAATGGCAGCAATCGCAAAATTTACGCATAAACAGCGCTTGCCAGCACCCCCCGGTCATGGTTGATGGATGGTCGACGAACAGCAAAGGGGTAAAGATATTGAAAAAAGCGCTGATCATACTTCTTGCCCTTGTTTTAGGTATTCTGGTCGGCCTTTTTTTCGGTCCCAAAAGCAGCTTATTGGTCGAAGCCGCTGATGTCCTTGGCAATATGTGGCTCAACGCCTTGCGCATGACGGTTATTCCGCTTGTCTTCACCCTTCTCATCGTTGGCATCGGCAAGGCGGCGTCGATGGCCCGCGCCGGGCGGATGACCGCCCGCGCTATAGGGTTCATGATCTTCATTCTCTGGTGCTCGTCAGCAATGGCCGCTGTTGTGACACCGGCCCTGCTGGAACTCTTCCCGCTGGATGGTGATGCGGCGATGGCGCTGCGCTCTGCTCTCGGCACTGCTGCACCACCGGGTGATGTCCCTCCGTTTAGCGAATTCCTCCGTGCGCTAATCCCTACCAATGCCATTGCCGCTGCGGCGGAAGACGCCGTGCTACCGCTGATGATTTTTGCGCTGGCCTTTGCCTTTGCCATCACCCGCCTGCCCGATGCGCAAAGACAGATGCTGGACCAATTTTTCAATGCCGTGGCCGACGCCCTGCTCATCCTCATCCAATGGGTGTTGGCGCTGGCACCGATCGGTGTGTTTGCGCTGGCGCTCGGTGTCGGCGCGAACGCAGGGCTGGCAGCATTCGGGGCATTATTGCACTATGTTCTGATCGTCAGCAGCGTCGGTGTGGTAATCTGGATTTCCAGCTATGTCTTGACCTATGTTGGAGCCAAGCGCGGGCCGGTGGCCTTTTTCAAGGCCTCGGCACGGGCGCAGGCGGTCGCCATTTCCACGCAAAGCTCGCTCGCATCCTTGCCGGCGATGGTCAGCGGCGTCAAAGCCATCGGAGTGGGCGATCGGTCGGCTGACGTCGTCTTGCCCATTTCGGTAGCGCTGTTCCGCGCCACCGGCCCATGCATGAACCTCGCCGTCGCGATTTACGTGGCCTATCTGATGGGCATCGAATTATCGGTTGGCACGCTGGCGATCGGCGTGGTGGTCGCTGCCATCACCACCATGGGCGCGGTCAGCTTGCCGGGATCGATCAGTTTCATAACGTCCATAGCACCGATTTGCATCGCCATGGGCATTCCAATCGAACCACTCGTTCTGCTTTTGGCGATTGAGACATTTCCTGATATCATCCGCACCGTTGCGAACGTCAGTGCCGACATGAGCGTGACCGCGACAATTGCCAGAAGCGAAGGAGATTTGACATGAAATATCGCAGACTCGGATCGGAACTGGAAGTATCCGCGCTTGGCCTCGGCTGCATGCCGATGGCGGGGATTGGCAAGGGCATGTATGGCATGGCCAGCAGGTCGGAAAGCCTCGCCACTATTGACCGCGCGATCGAATTGGGCGTGACCTTTTTTGACACGGCCGAGGTCTATGGCCCGCATATCAATGAAGAATTGCTCGGTCATGCCATCCGCGGTCGCCGCGAGCGACTGGTGATTGCCACCAAATTCGGCTTCGCTTTTAAAGACGGCCAAGTCACCGGAGTAGACTCCAGCCCGGCCAATGTGCGGCGGGCCTGTGAAGGATCACTGAAGCGGCTCGGGGTGGATACGATTGATCTGCTTTACCAGCACCGCGTCGATCCAAATGTTCCGATTGAAGAAACGGTTGGCGCGATGGCGGAGCTGGTGAAGGAGGGCAAGGTCCGCTATCTCGGCCTGTCGGAAGCCGGAGCGGAAACGCTGAAAAAGGCGCATGCCACACATCCGATTGCCGCGCTGCAGTCGGAATATTCCCTGTGGGAACGCGCCATCGAGGAAGAGATATTGCCAGTCTGTCAGGACCTTGGCATCGGCTTCGTGCCCTACAGCCCACTCGGTCGCGGCTTTCTGACCGGCCAGATCAGCAGCCGGGATGACCTCCCGGAAGATGATTATCGCCGCAATGATCCGCGCTATTCGGAAGAGAATTTCGATCTCAATATGAAGCTGGTCGATGTCGTCAAAACAGTCGCCGGGCGGCACCACTGCTCCCCAGCCCAGATTGCCCTCGCCTGGCTCCTGGCGCAGGGCGACTTTATCGTCCCGATCCCCGGTTCAAAAAGACGCGCCACGCTGGAAGACAGCATGGCCGCCGTCGAGATCAAACTGAACGAAGCCGATCTTGACGAACTGGAAACCGCCGCGCCGGTTGGCGGCACCGCTGGCCCCCGCTACGGCGAGACGATGATGTCAATGGTACGCCTCTAGCAGCTAGTGATCATAAGCCTTCGGTAATGCACCAGGAGTGGGGTTGGTGTATCGATCTCGCAGGCGCATCTGGCGATTGCTCAGCGACTGATCAACACCATCGATAATCACTGTCTCGACCTGCGTCGAAAGCTCTAGCGGATCACCGGTCCAGATGACCACATCTGCGTGCCGACCAGCCTTGAGCGAACCCAGTTGCCCGCCCATGTCCATGATCTCTGCGGGCACGGAACTGATCGCGGCAAAGGCTTCGTCCCAAGTCAGCCCGGTGGCGCGCGGCACTTTGTTGAGGGCCACAAGATTGCCGGCATATTGCACGGAATAGCGCAGCTGGTGCGCATCGCGGTCGTTGATCATGCCGATCGCGACCTTGACACCGGCGTCCTTCATCCGGCCAATATTGGACTGAGTCGATGACAGGTCCTCAAAACCATATGGAAGATCGCTGAGGGCGGACGCCAGCACCGGCACGCCGGCGGCGGCGATATGCTCGGCAACACGCCAGCCTTCATTGACGCCGACAAGCACCATGTCGAGTGCAGGAAAATCCTTGCGCAGATCAAGAACCTTCAGAATGTCATTGGCGCTTTCAACATGGATCAGCAGCTTTGTGCTGCCGTTGATCACCGGCAGCAGAGCCTTGGCGTCCGATGCCTTTAACAGATCGCTGTCAAACACCGCCGGATTGCGTGCATAGGTGCGGGCCTCTTCGAGCAACGCCCGGAAATAGATGTGGGAAGCAGCGCGGCTCCCCCCTGCCCGCGCATGGCCGGTTTCGCCCAGTTCGACAAACTGGAACGACCGGGCTTCGGTGATCGGATTTTCATCCTGGCCAAGATCGACGATCGCGCCATAACCGCCAAAGATAGAATTGGCTGTGCTCGGAGACACCACGGCGCGGGTGACCCCCGCAGCCCGGTTGACCGACATTGCGGAGGCAAAGGGGTTGATCGCATATTGAATATCCAGCGCCGCCGAGAAGGGCGATCCCTTGGCATCCGTGTCATTGGTCTGTGACACCGCACCAACCTCTACCAGGCCGATCCGGCTGAACCCGGCAAAAATGCCCGGTGTTACCCATTTCCCGGTCGCATCGATCCGGCGCGCATCGGCAGGTATGGCAACATTGGCACCGGCA
>JAGXGT010000165.1 GCA_024636595.1 Sphingomonadales bacterium
CACGAGCTGAAGCCATCAATCGTTTCTTTTCCGGGCAAGGCGTCGAGCCAGTTGCGCGGATCGAAAAAGCCGTCGGGCAGCAGAAAGTCGAGATTCTGGGCGACGGCGCCGAGAATCGCCAGCAACACGAAGGAGAAGTTGAACAGGCCGGCGATGAATATCCGGCGGTTATCCATCGCAAACAAGGGCGGAGTCTCTGCCGTGTCAGGACGACCCTCCGCGCCCGCATCGCTCGGCTTCAATCCGTCCTTATAGTCCCGGATAGTATCGCGCAGGCGCTCCGCGTCGGTCCGCGACAGCGCATCAAGTTTGCCGTCGTCGCCGCCGCCAGAGCCGGTTTCCAGCGCAACCGTGGCGAGACCGAGCAAGCGGCTGACCAGCTTCTGTTCCAGGCTGACATCCTGAATCCGGTCGAACGGGATCGAGCGGTTGTTGCGGTTGAGCAGCCCGCTCTTGATCCGTATTTCCTTGGCGGTGACCTGATAGGTGAAGCGCGACCAGATCAGCGCGGTCACTCCGACGACGAGCGCGACCAGCGCCACGGCGGCGAGCCCGGTATAGAATATGTTCCGGTCAAACAGGCTGAAATGCAGGACCAGGATGGCGAAGAGATTCTGGCCCAATGTGCCGAGGGATTTCAGGATGATGCTGAGGGGATGCAGGCGCTGGAAGGGCGCGCTATTGTCCGGCAGCGGGCTGGCGGATAGCTCGTTCATATCATGTCTTGGCGGATATGACCCTTGATCGTCTCGCGCATGGCCTCGGCATCGGCAGTGGCGAGGCCGGGCAGGGTGACGATACTGTTATGGGTGCCGGCGGTGTGCACGATCAGGGTCGACAGTCCGAACGCCCGCTGTAACGGGCCCTGCGCCACGTCGATATGCTGGATCCGGTTGAACGGGACGATCGTGTCGGTGCGCCAGAGAAAACCGCGCAGGACCCGCAATTGCTCGTCACCCATATCATAACCCCAACGGCGGTAGATGCGGTGCGGGAGCACGAAGATCTGAATGGCGGCGAACAGCGCCACGGGGATCAGGACCATGCCGGGCTGAACGCCAAGCTGGATCTGGAGCGCAATCTCGGCCGCCAGCGCCAGCGTCAGCAGGACCAGGGACCGAATGATCATGCGGATCCGGATCAGGCTTTTTTGTGACGGATGGAGCGGCGTCAGGCCTTGGTTATAGCTGCGCGCCACGCCGGTTTCCGGCGGTTCTAGGCCACCGTCGATGGAAGGATTGGAAGCATGTTCGATCATCGTGCTGCTATGCCGAAGCGCTACCGTTCCGGCAAGCCGGTTGACCGCTAGCGCGCCAGCGCCGCCTCAGCCTGATCGACCAGAGATTTGATAATTTCGGCCACCGATTCTTCCGCCTTGACCATGCCGACCGACTGTCCAGCCATGATGCTGCCATGCTCAATATCGCCATCAATGACCGCTTTTCGTAACGCTCCTGCCCAGAAATGTTCGATTTGCAGCTGTGCTTCGCCCATTTCTATCGCGCCGGAATCGAGCAATTTGGCGACCTCGATCTGCTTGCGGGTAAATTCCTCGGTGCCCTTGTTCTTCAGCGCCCGCACCGGGATCACCGGCAGCCGCGGATCGACCTGAACGCTGGTGATCGCATCGCGGGCATTGCCGCGGATGAAGGCTTTCTTGAAATCGGGATGGGCAATCGATTCGTGGGCGCAGACAAAGCGGGTGCCGAGCTGGACGCCGCTGGCGCCCATTTCCAGATAGGCGGCGATCATTTCGCCGGTGCCGATACCGCCAGCGACGAATACCGGCACCTGATCAGCGATCTCCGGCAGGATTTCCTGCGCCAGCACCGAGGTCGAGACCGGACCGATATGGCCGCCCGCTTCCATGCCTTCGATGACCAGAGCATCGACACCCGAGCGGACGAATTTTTTCGCCAGCGCCATGGCCGGGGCAAAGCAGATCACTTTTGCGCCGGTTGCCTTGATCGCCTCGAGACTGCCCTTGGGCGGCAGACCGCCGGCCAGCACCACATGGGTCACCGCATGTTTGCCACAAACAGCAATCAGCTCCATCAGATCGGGATGCATGGTGATCAGATTGACCCCGAACGGCTTGTCGGTGCGCTTCATCGTCTCGGCAATTTCGGTGTCGAGCAAGTCCGGCGTCATTGCGCCGCAGGCAATCACTCCAAAGCCGCCGGCATTGGAAATCGCGCTGACCAGATGCCGCTCCGATACCCAGGACATTGCCCCGCACATGATCGCGGTCTCGCAGCCAAGAAAATCGGTACCGCGTTGCATGAGTTTTTGGAGTGTCGATTGGGTCATTATATTTCTTTCAAAAGCCCTCTCCCCTTCAGGGGAGAGGGTTGGCAGAGGGGGAAGTTGACGTGACTTCCCCTCCCTTAATCCCTCCCCTGAAGGGGAGGGAGATGTTCAGGCCGCATCCTCCGCATCCAGCCCGTAAGCCGTGTGCAGCACGCGTAGTGCCAGTTCGGTATAATCTTCCTCGATCAGCACGCTGACCTTGATTTCCGATGTGGTGATCGCCTGGATATTGACGCCGCGATCGGCGAGCGCCTTGAACATCGTCGAGGCGATACCGGCGTGGCTCTTCATGCCGACGCCGACGACGGAAATTTTCGCGACATTGCTGTCGGGGATCAGGCGGTTGAAGCCGATGCTCTCCTGCGCGCCTGCCAAGACCTGCATCGCCAGATCGAGATCGGCGGTCGGCACGGTGAAGGTCACGTCGGTTTCGCCTTTCTCGCGGCCGACGTTCTGGATGATCATGTCGACATTGATCGCCGCCTCGGCGAGCGGCGCAAAGATATTGGCCACCGCGCCGGGCTTGTCGGGCACGCGGGTGAGGGTTATCTTCGATTCATTCTTGTCATGGGCGATGCCGGTAATCAGTTGGCCTTCCATATCGTCAATCTCCATTTCGTCTTCGCTCACGATCATCGTGCCGGGCAGGTCGTCGGCGGTCCAGTTGGTGTTTTCATCGGTGAAGGACGAGAGCACCTGAATGCGCACGCCTTCCTTCATCGCCAGCCCGACCGAGCGGGTCTGCAAAACTTTTGCGCCAACGCTGGCCAGTTCGAGCATTTCCTCGAAAGTCACCCGCTTCAGCTTGCGCGCGCGGGTCACGATCCGCGGGTCGCTGGTATAGACGCCATCGACATCGGTGTAGATATCGCAGCGATCGGCCTTGACCGCTGCGGCGATGGCAACGGCGCTGGTATCGGAGCCGCCGCGTCCCAATGTGGTGATCCGGCCATCGTCGCCGAGTCCCTGAAAGCCCGGAATGATCGCGATTTCGCCGCTTTGCATGGCGGCGGTCAGCGCAGTGGCGTCGATCGAATCAATCCGCGCCTTGCTATGCGCCTCGATCGTGTGGATCGGCATTTGCCAGCCCAGCCAGCTGCGCGCTTTGGCGCCCAAGGATTGCAACGCGATTGCGAGCAAGCCCGAAGTTACCTGTTCACCCGACGCGACAACCACGTCATATTCTGCCGGATCATAGAGCGAACTGGCTTCGCGGCAGAAATTGACCAGCCGGTCGGTATCGCCCGCCATGGCGGAAACCACCACCGCCACTTCATGACCGGCATCGGCCTGTTGTTTGACGATTTGCGCCACCCGGCGGATACGTTCGATTCCGGCCATCGAGGTGCCGCCAAATTTCATCACTATGCGTGCCATGCTGCTGTCGGTAAAACTTTCGATAAAAAGGGCCTGAACAGGATTGAAAAGCCTGATAAAGAGGGGGCATGACAAAGGCAAGTAGCAGCACGATTAACCCCGAAGAAGCCGCGCATTTCGGTGCGCTAGCCGCAGACTGGTGGGATCCGAAGGGATCGTCGGCGATGCTGCACCGGCTCAATCCGGTGCGGCTCTCCTATATCCGGGACGCGATTGATCTACATTTTCAGTGCGACAGCAGCCTGTTGAAACCGCTGGCCGGCAAACGCGCGCTGGATGTCGGGTGCGGTGCGGGCCTGCTGTGCGAGCCACTGGCCCGGTTGGGCGCGGGCGTGACCGGCTTGGATGCAGCGCCGGAAAATATCGCTGCGGCGCAGGCGCATGCCGAACCGCAGGGACTGCAAATCGATTATCGCAGCGAGGCGATCGAGGATTTCGCTGGCCGGGGTTTCGATCTGGTCACCTCGCTCGAGGTGATCGAACATGTCGATGACCCGCAGGCCTTTATTACCGGACTGGCTGGCGCGATGGCCGATGATGGCCTGATGATCCTCTCCACCCCCAATCGCACCACCCTGTCGAAACTGATGCTGGTGGAACTGGCCGAGCTGACCGGCCAGATTCCGCGCGGAACCCATCATCACGAACAATTTATCACGCCGGAAGAACTGGAAAAAATGCTCGGCGCGGCGGGGCTGCGCGTGACCGACACCAGCGGCATCTCCTACAGCCCGGCGAGCGGTTTTTCGATATCCGATAATCTGGCGCTCAACTATCTGATGACGGTGGTCCGGGCCCAGTGACCCAAATCTGAAATTCCTATCAATGAAAGCACCGTCATTCTGGATCGACCGCCTCAAAATCCTCACCGCTTGCGGGGAGGTGGCAGCCCGCAGGGCTGACGGAGGGGGTTCTGGCCTAGGCGCTGCGCTCAGACGAACGCCCCCTCCACCACGCTTCGCGCGGTCCCCCTCCCCGCAAGCGGTGAGGATTTAGCTCTGGCGATTCCTGCCCCTCCTCTTCAGAGGAGGGGATTCAAGGGGTGGTGGCGATGCGTCAGCATCGCTCGCGTAAGCGAACAAGGCTGGTGCGGAAGCTAGTGACTTTGATATAGGGGACAGTGCTTCGCCGTTCCGCTCGCACTGAGATTTTCGACCCGAAGAGCGAGCGAAGCTCAACTACACCTATCGACGTGAGCTGTCCTTTGACGAGCTCAGGACGAACGGCAGCTAGCTGGCGGCAAGGCGCTCTGGATTGTTGCGTCGCTTTCGATTGTCACTAGAAATCAACTTTCTCGTAATGCGCCGGCGGGGCAATCACTTCCATGCGTTCGGACAATAACGGCCGGAACGAGGGCCGCGACTTGAACATCGCGTACCAGGCCTTGGTCTGTTCGTGCCCGGCCCAGTCGATCGCGCCGAGATAATCTGCGACGGAAATCTGTGCTGCGGCGGCGAGATCGGCGAGACTCATCGTCGCTCCGGCGAGCCAGCTGCGATGGTCGATCAGATAGTCGATATAATCGAGGTGCTGGTTCGCCCGGCGCATCGCTTCGCGCAGGATCTTGGCTTCGGGCGGCTCGCGCCGGACCAGCCTTTTGTGCATCCGTTCGTGCAGCATCGGCGCGGTGACATCGCCGTAGAATTGCTCGTCAAACCAGGACACCAGCCGCCGGATCTCGGCGCGGTTGACCGCTGTGCCATTGATCATCGGCACCTTTTCGACGGTCTCCTCGATATATTCGCAAATCGCCATGCTGTCGATCAGGCAGACGTCGGTTTCGGCATGTTTCATCACCGGTGTGCGACCGGTCGGGTTCATCGACAGAAATTCGTCGCGCTGATTCCAGGGCGATTCGCGAATCAGCTCATAGCCGACCGATTTCTCGCCCAGCAGCAAGCGGACTTTGCGGGAAAACGGACATAAAGGGAATTGGTACAACTGCCACATGCTGCCGGTGTTAGTCGCGAATGCAATTTTGTGGAAGCGCTTTGATAGCGGATATGCACATTGTAATGGGGCTGATCAGCACCGGACCGATCCGTGCCACGCGCGCCTCAAAACCGGGGGCAAGGCTAGCCCGGCTGATAGATCCCCAGCCGGTTGCCGGAGGGATCAAGACACTCGAAACGCCGCCCGCCGGGGAAGGCAAATATCTCCTTCTCGATGAAACCGCCCGCCGCTTTCACCTGCGCCAGAGAGGCTTCCAGATCGTCGCTCTCGAACGTCGGCATCGGCGGAATCGGTTCGTTCCCAGCGGCCAGCCCCATATCGACCGGCCCGCCTTCGACAGCGGCATATTCCGGCCCATAATCGGTAAAGGCAAAGCCGAAGGCCTGTTCGTAAAAGGCCTTGCTGGCGGGCAAGTCGGCGGCCTTCATTTCGAGATAGTTCGGGGTGATCTTCGGCATGAATTGGCTCCTTGTTGCCAGCCGACTCGGGCTATCTGCAGCATAGTGCCGGAAAGGATCAAAACAAGAACATTTGAATCAGCTCACTCCGCCGCCTCAATCGCCTCATTATCCGACAGCGGATGCGCGATCCGGCTGACCATTTCCTTCGGGCAGACCTGCCAGAAGCGGCCGCGCCAGCGGTCCCAGTCGCGCAGGATCGATTCGGACCATTTGCTGTCGGTGGTCTGGTGATGGCGCTCGATCAGCGCATGCAGATGCGCTTCCCAATGGGCGCTGTCGAGCCGCTGCCAGACGATGCTCTCGCCATTGGCCATTTTCTCGAAATCATCACCGGTATCGAGAACGAAGGCCATGCCGCCGGTCATGCCGGCGCCGAAATTGCTGCCCACCGGCCCCAGAATCACGGCATTGCCGCCGGTCATATATTCG
>JAGXGT010000166.1 GCA_024636595.1 Sphingomonadales bacterium
CACCGAGACCTGCCCCGGCCATTCGACGATCATGACCGGTGTGCATTCCGGACGCGCTGGAATCATCGGCAACAACTGGATCGACCTGTCGATCAAGCGCGACGACAAGACCGTCTATTGCGCCGAAGACGAGCGCGTTGAAGGCACCAGATTTGGCGATATCACCGCTGCCATGCAGGGCGACTATATTGCCTCGGCCTGGCATTTGCTGGTGCCGACGCTGGGCGAACGGCTGAAGAAAATATCGCCCGAATCCCGCAACGTGGCGGTGGCGGGCAAGGATCGCGCCGCGCTGATGATGGGCGGCAAAAATGTCGACGAGATATACTGGTGGAAAGGCAAGGGATTTTCCACTCTGGAAGGTCGCAAGACCCTGCCTTCGGTTGCCGCGCTGAACGAAGCCATCGCGGCGCAAATCGACGAGGCACGTCCCGCTTATGCGACACCGGCGCAATGCGTCGCGCATAGCGCCAAAATCATGCACGGCGATGGCCAATCTGTCGGAGACTATGCTTTCCAGCGTCCCGAAGGCGGTTCCAGCATTTATCGCGGTTCTCCAGATTTCGACGGATCGATCCTGGCGGCCGCAACAGCTGTGATCAACGAAATGAAGCTGGGGCAGGGCGAGGCAACAGACGTGATATCCGTCGGACTCTCAGCGACCGACTATATCGGTCATGCCTTTGGCACGGAAGGCCTCGAAATGTGTATCCAGATGAGCGAACTGGATCATTCGCTCGGGCAATTTTTTGACATATTGGATCGCGAAGGCATTGATTATGCCGTGATGCTGACCGCCGATCATGGCGGGTTGGACCTGCCGGAGCGGATGAGCATTCAGGGCGTACCAACGGCACAGCGGATCGACCCCAATCTCAATGCAGAAACGATCGGCAAGACCGTGGCAAAGGACCTAGGCATATCCGGCGATAAACCCGTTCTCTATGCGGACGGCCCGTTTGGCGACTATTACGTCAGTCGCGATCTTTCGGAAAAACAGCGGAAACAGGTCAAGGACAGCGCGATGGCACTGATCGCCGCGCATGCACAGGTTGAAGCCGTGCTCGACCATGATGATCTTTTGAAGATTGCGGTGCCGAGCGGATCGCCTGAATCCTGGACTTTGGCGCAGCGGGCCAGCGCTTCTTTCAATCCGGACCGGTCGGGCGATTTTATCGTTCTGCTCAAAAAAGCCGTCACACCGATTGCTTCAACCATGCGGGGTTATGTCGCGACCCATGGCAGCCCGTGGGACTATGACCGCCGGGTCCCTATCTTGTTCTGGCGGAGCGGCATGCAGCATTTCGAGCAACCGCTGTCGGTGATGACGGTAGATATCGCGCCGACACTGGCTGCGCTGGTCGGGGTGGAAATTCCGGCCGATGAGATCGACGGAAAATGTCTCGATATAGACGGTGGGACTGCGAATAGCTGCGACTGAGCGAAGCTCTGGCCGCTAGCGCCGCTGATAGCGCGTCAAGCCGGGGCCCAGACTGTTGTTCGCAATCCGCAGCTGATCGCCGCTCCAGTCGGCAACAAACCAGGTGTTCCGCTGTACGCCCTTGGCCAGCGATGCGCTGTTGGAATGGATATTGAGACCGTTGGAACTATGGTCCTTGTCTTCCGCTGCCACGGCGATAAAGGCGCTCCAATTGTCCTTGTTCTGTCCCTGCACGAAGACATTGCCGCTGATCACCCCGGTGGCGCCGGCTGGCAGGTCAATCATGTAGTTGGTGCTGCGACCCTGGGTGTCGTCAAAACTATTGTTGGTGATGGTCACCCGTGGCGTGCGGGTTTTTACATAATGTCCGCCGCTGCCTTTTTCGAATCGGCTGTTGGTCACCTTCAACGACCCGAAATACCCGATATAGATGCTGTGCGCGCAGGACAGGCCGCGATCGCAGCGGCCCAGTCGCTGGAAGCTCGAGCGGTCGATGACAATTTCCGCGCTTTCATCATCGGCGCTCAATATGCCTTCCTCGGCGTTGCGGAACAGGGCGTTGTAAACATAGAGATCACCGCGCTCGATTCGGATACCGGCGCCATTGCCATCGGGCACACGCTGGTTCTGGAAGATGATGCCGTCGATCGTGGCCGCCTTGCCGCGCAGGACCAGCGTCGCCTTTTCCTCGCAGATGCCGCCATCGAAGATCGTGCGGCCCGGGACCAAGGCCTTGTAGGTGATCCGACCCGCTGTCTGCACCGCGCAATCGCCATAGGCACCGGGTGCGATGACGATGGTCGCATTATTGCCGCCGACGGCCTTGACCGCGTCTGCCAGCCGCGAATAGGTCGCTCCGGTTTCCGTCACCGTAAACGGCGCGTCGCGCTGGGCTTGGGCTGCCGATGCGGCGACCGTTGCCGTTAGGATTGCAGCTATCAACGGGAACTTGAAGATCATTTCGGTCATCCTGACTCGGGAGAATAGGGCAGTTTCAATATCGCTTGCTGCTCTGTCAAACAATCCCAAAGCTTGGCCTGTCCCAGATGAATTCAGCCTGAGCGACAGAGGTTAAAGGGTTAATCTTGCAACCTATTCGTTCAGATTGGGCCTGAGCCACTGGCGCGCTTGGTCGAGCGTGGTGCCGCGCCTCGCCGCATATTCCTCGACCTGATCCTCGCCGATCCGCGCGACACCGAAATATTCGGCCTGCGGATGGGCAAAATAGAAACCCGAAACCGCAGCGGTCGGTGTCATCGCGAAACCGCTGGTCAGCTCGATACCGGTATTTTCCGTCGCGTTGAGCATGTCGAACAGGATCGGTTTCAGACTATGGTCCGGGCAAGCCGGATAGCCGGGGGCAGGGCGGATTCCCTGATATTTTTCCCGGATCAGGTCCTGTTTGTTCAGACCCTCTTCTGCGCCATAACCCCACAAATCTTTGCGCACATGCTCGTGCATGCGTTCGGCAAAGGCTTCGGCCAGCCGGTCGGCCAGCGCTTTGAGCAGGATGCTGTTATAGTCATCCTTGTCCATCTCGAACCGTTGCACATGCTCGTCGATCCCATGGCCGGTGGTGACCGCAAAGCCGCCGACCCAGTCATCATCGGTATCGATGAAATCGGCGAGGCAATTATTCGGCTTGCCGCCGCGTTTGACGACCTGCTGCCGCAACATGGGCAAGCTATATTCCTGATTGTCCGGCGACACCATGATATCGTCACCGTCGCGTCGCGCCCGCCATAGGCCGGCCACGCCTTTTGCGGTCAGCCATTTTTCTTCGATGATTTTGTCGAGCATTGCCTGGGCATCGCGGAACAGGTCGCTGGCGCTTTCGCCGACGATCTTGTCGGTCAGGATCGCCGGATAATTGCCCGCCAACTCCCAGGCCCGAAAGAACGGTGTCCAGTCGATATAGTCGCGCAGATCTGCCAGATCCCAGTCTTCGTAGATATGCAGTCCCGGCTTGGCCGGCGCCGGAGCCTTCATCGCCATATCGATTGTGGCGGCATTGGCCCGTGCTTCTTCGAGCGTCGACAGCTTTTTCCCGGTCTTGCCTGCGCGCGCAATCCGGACCTGTTCATAGTCCTCGCGGGTCTTGGCGATAAAGCCCACCGCCTGGGTGTCGCTGACCAGTTGCGAAGCGACGCCGACGGCGCGGCTTGCATCGAGCACATGGATGGTCGGGCCGGTATAGGCGGGTTCGATGCGCAGCGCCGTGTGGGTCTTGGATGTGGTTGCGCCGCCGATCAGTAGCGGCAATTGCATTTTGGCCCGCTCCATTTCTTCCGCGACTGTCACCATTTCATCCAGCGACGGTGTGATCAGCCCGGACAATCCGATGATGTCCGCGTCATTTTCATTGGCCGCTTTCAAAATATCGGTCCAGGACACCATCACGCCGAGATCGATGACTTCGAAGCCGTTGCACTGTAGCACGACGCCGACGATGTTCTTGCCGATATCATGCACATCACCCTTGACCGTGGCCATGATGATCTTGCCCTTGCCCTTGGCCTTCTCGTCCTTTTCCGCTTCGATATAGGGAAACAGATGGGCGACCGCCTTCTTCATCACGCGGGCGGATTTCACCACTTGCGGCAGGAACATCTTGCCCGATCCGAACAGATCGCCGACAATATTCATGCCGTCCATCAGCGGCCCTTCGATGACCTCGATCGGCCGACCGGCGCGATCCTTGACCGCCAGCCGCATTTCCTCGGTGTCTTCGACGATATGCGCGTCGATGCCCTTGACCAGCGCATGTTCGAGCCGCTTGTGCACTTCATAGCCCCGCCATTCCGCTGCTGCCTTTTCCGCGACTTCGTCTGTGCCGCGGAATTTTTCCGCCAGGGTGATCAGCCGGTCGGTGGCATCATCGCGGCGGTCGAAAATCACGTCCTCGCAAAGCTCGCGCAGTTCCGGATCAATATCGTCGTAAATATCCAGCTGGCCGGCGTTGACGATCGCCATGTCCATACCCGCAGGGATCGCATGATAGAGAAACACGCTGTGCATCGCCTTGCGCACCGGCTCGTTGCCGCGGAAACTGAACGAAAGGTTCGACAGGCCGCCGGAAATATGGCCGTGTGGGCAGCGCTTGCGGATCTCGCGGGTGGCCTCGATGAAGTCGAGCCCATAGCGGCGATGCTCGTCAATGCCGGTCGCAATCGCGAACACATTGGGATCGAAGATAATATCTTCGGGCGGGAAGCCGATTCCCGTCAAGAGCTTGTAGGCGCGTTCGCAGATCTCGATCTTGCGTTCTTTGGTATCGGCCTGTCCGGTTTCATCAAACGCCATGACCACGACAGCGGCGCCATATGCCATGCATTTGCGCGCCTGATCGAGAAACTGCTCCTCGCCTTCCTTCATCGAGATGGAGTTGACGATCGGCTTGCCGGACACGCATTTCAGCCCCGCCTCGATCACCGACCATTTCGAGCTGTCGATCATCACCGGCACCCGCGCGATATCGGGTTCGGCGGAGATCAGCTTGAGAAAGGTAGTCATCGCATGATGCGCGTCGAGCAGGCCTTCATCCATGTTGATGTCGATCACCTGCGCGCCATTTTCGACCTGCTGACGCGCGACTTCAACCGCGGCTTCATAATCATCGTTTAGAATGAGCTTCTTGAAGCGCGCCGAGCCGGTAACATTGGTGCGCTCGCCGATGTTGACAAAATTGGTGGAGGAAGATGTGGTCATAATATTGTGATGGTATCCGATGGTCTCGAGTGACGCCGAGAATCAATTGATGGTACGCAGTTCGCGCCTCGTGAAGCTAATATTGGCTGGTCAAGCAGCCATGGTGAATGGTTCCAGCCCGGAAAGCCGTGTCCGGACCGTGACATCCGGTATCTTGCGCGGGTCCTGATCCGCCACGGCATCGGCAATGGCCGCAATATGCTCCGGTGTCGTACCACAGCAACCGCCAACGATATTGACCAGGCGATCCTTGAGCCAGTCGCCGATCAGCTCCGCGGTTTCCTGCGGCATCTCGTCATATTCGCCGAGCTCGTTGGGCAGGCCGGCATTGGGATAGGCCATGATCAGGCAGTCCGCCTCTTTCGCCAGCATCGCCAGATGCGGCCGCAGCTGGTCGGCGCCGAAGGAGCAATTCAGTCCGATGGTCAGAGGCTTCAAGTGGCGGACCGCGTGCCAGAAGGCCTCGACCGTATGACCGGACAGATTCCGCCCGGACAGATCGGTCAGCGTCATCGAAATCATCAGCGGCACATCGCGGCCGCTCGCCTCGGCGGCTTCCATCGCCGCCATGCCAGCGCATTTGGCGTTGAGCGTATCGAAGATTGTCTCAATCAGCAGAAAGTCGACGCCGCCGTCGATCAGGGCATCGCATTGGTCGCGGTAGACGCTCTTCAGATAATCATAATCAATCTCCCGGAAACCGGGGTCATTGACATCGGGGGACAGGGACAGCGTCTTGTTGGTCGGGCCTACGGACCCGGCGACAAAGCGCGGACGTCCATCCTTGGCTTCGGCCTTGTCGCAGGCCGCGCGCGCAATTTCCGCAGATTTGACGTTCAAATCCCGCACCAGATGCTCGCAGCCATAGTCCGCCTGACTGATCACCGTCGAACTGAACGTATTGGTTTCGATAATGTCGGCGCCGGCTTCGAGATAGGATGTGTGAATGGCTTCGATAATATCCGGACGGGTCAGGCTGAGCAGATCATTATTGCCCTTCTGATCATCGGTCAGATCGAGGCTGCCGCGATAATCCCGTTCGCCCAACCGGTAATTCTGGATCGCCGTGCCATAGCCGCCGTCGAATACCAGGATACGGTCTGCGGCCAGCTTCTGCAATTGTTCGCGTGCGTTGGTCATGCCGCTTTCTCCTGTTGTGTGCCAGCGGGGCGCTTGCCGAGCAGATGGCAAATGGCGTAGCTGAGTTCAGCCCGGTTGAGCGTGTAAAAATGAAACTGGCGAACGCCGCCGGCATAAAGCTTGCGGCATAATTCCGCCGCTACCGTGGCCGCGATCAACTGTCGTGCCGAGGGATGGTCATCCAGTCCTTCGAACAGATCATTCATCCATGGCGGGATTTCTGCGCCGCACATTCCCGCGAACTTGCGGGTCTGGGCGACATTGGAAACCGGCAGAATTCCGGGAACCAGCTCAGCGTCTATCCCCGCCGCCGCCGCCGCATCGCGGAACCGGAAAAAGGCTTCGGCGGTGAAGAAGAACTGGGTGATCGCCCGGCTCGCGCCCGCATCCAGCTTGCGCTTCAGATTGTCGAGATCGCTCTGCGGGCAATCGGCTTCGGGATGGGTTTCCGGATAGGCGGCCACCGAAATTTCAAACGGCGCGATATCGGTCAGGCCTTTCACCAGCTCCGCCGCGCTGGCATAGCCTTGCGGG
>JAGXGT010000167.1 GCA_024636595.1 Sphingomonadales bacterium
ATATGAAGGCGGAACGGTCTCCATCTCCAATCTCGGGATGTTTGGCATCGACGAAATGTTCCCGGTTATCAATCCGCCGCAAGCGCTCATCCTCGGCATTGGAGCAGGGATCGCACAACCATGGAAAGTGGAAGGAGAGATAGCGCTCGCCACAATCATGTCCGCCACCGCCAGCTTTGATCACCGCGCGATAGACGGAGCAGTCGCGGCCGAGTTTATGGCTGCCTTTATATCCTTGACGGAGAACCCATTGCTGATTGTGGGTTAACGCCAAATGTGGGCGTGGAACCCGATCCGTTTTTCGATCTTGCGGTTAGCACACGAAACCATTTCGTGTGCGACGGGGCCGGCAGGTAACCGAACGTGGTGGCATATCGCAGTCGTCACTCCCTAGTGTGCTTTTGACGGGAATAGTTTTCTAAAAGGGCTGTCCAGCCGCGCGGCGATCACGGATTGCTTCTGGAGTTCTTGTCGCTTCAAGATCGTAATCAATCAGTTCATCAGGCACGTAATAATGTACTTTGTCGCCCTGATAAGCCGCCCAAACAGTCTCCGCAACGGCGCGTGCAGGCATCATTCGCCACATGCCTTCCTTCGGCAGCATCGCCTTGACCTCATCCGGCAGCATCCCAGTTTCAATGATACCCGGCAATACATCTGATACTCGGACCCCGTGCGGCGCAAGTTCCGTCGCGAGCGCTTCGGTCAATCCCTTTATCGCATGTTTTGTCGCCGAATAGACCGCCATTCCGCCGGCACCAAACGTCGCTGATGCCGAGCATGTCGACATGCAGAGTGAACCCTTGGTTTTTCGCAGGTGAGGTATAGCCGTGTGAATCAGACCGAGACCTGCAATGAAGTTGACGTTGACTACGGCCATTATCCGGTCCCATTCCATTTCCTCGAATGATCCTTTGGCATCGATGCCAGCATTATTGAACAAAATGTCGAGTCGGTCACCAGCAACTGCGACAAATGTAGCCAACGTTTCCGCGACAGCCACGCGGTCGGTCACATCGAGCAGCGCGAAATGCCCTTTGTCCGGTCCAATCTCTGCAGCAAGACTGGCCAAACTGTCTTCATTGATGTCGCAAGCCCCAACAAACCAATTCTTTTCGGCAAAATACTGGGCGGTCGCACGCCCAATTCCAGATGCTGCACCTGTAATGAAAATCGACTTGCGGTCATCTACATTGCTCATATTTGTTTCTCCTCAATGGACAAGGCATGTTCGCCGTCCAGTTCAGGCCCTTCAAGATAGCCCTTGTCGCGCCAGTTTTTCAGTAGTCTGATCCATATTTCTAATTGAGATTAGAATAAATAGCAATCATTCCTAATAATTGTTCTATGCGTGTCAAACCAAAGGGACGGTTGGCTTGTTTCTACAAGATAGGAAAATAATGACTGCGCCATGGTTGCACTGGGACCAATCCGGAGTAGGAGTCTGATCATTCTGAAATTACGGTATCGATATGAAATGCTGAATGACCCAGTCTCGCTTGAAGCAGCGACAAAAACCTTGTCGACAAGCCGAAAGTCTGTTCGAAAGCGCGAGGCAATCATCCGGGCGGCTATCGAGATTATCAACAACAAGAGCTATGCTTTGGCAACAATGTCGGAGATCGCGGCAGCGCTCGATTTACGTAATGCAACCCTCTATTATTATTACCCAAACAAACGGGCGCTGGCTTATGCGTGCCATCGGCACTCACTGGAGCGTTTCGAGCGGTTGCTTCATGAAGCCAGTGCGTCGAATGGAACGGGCTTGGAAAAGCTTGAATTATTTATCAGGTCTATGTTGGTTGAATCGGACCGAGGCGGACCGTTGCTATATTTTGGAGATTATTCCTATCTTGAATCTAAGGAACGCAAAGTCCTTGATTTTTGGGCAGTCCGGTTGAGTGACGCGCTCGAGCAGTTGCTCAAAGACGGCATCGCCGATGGTTCTATCGTCGAATGCGAGACGGGGCTTGTGGTAAATCTGTTGCTTGGAATGCTAATATGGTTGGGAAAGTGGGTGCCATCGGTCGAGGGTTTAACCGTAGAAAGGTTGATGAACGCGATCAAATCTTTCAGCCTCCTCGGCATTCAAAGCCGAGATTTTCCGTCTTCCCTATAAGCTCATTTGGATAGCTTTTGAGGATTTGGTGCAATTCAACAGTCTTCTCCCAGGAAGCGCCTGAAAAGACGACTTGCACGCCAATGCATGGGCTTTAGGTTGCCGGGAAAATTTAGTGGTATCGAAGCATGACGCATTGACTCACTTAATTGGTCCGCGCGTTCGCAATCATATGTGGAGTTCCGCGCCTCCGGGTGATCTCCGAAATGCTTGCCCGTCTTCCAAAAGCAAGTAGTCTAGAAACCCATTCAATTTCCGTCGTTCGAACTGAATAGGTGGGAAATGAAAGCGGCTAGTCAGAAACCGCCAGTCTAGTTACGACCAATCGGAGCAATCCCACACGCTCCTTTGTGGATCAACGCGTTGGTGGTACGTCCCAAAGTTTGTGTCCAAAAGGAGAAAAGCGTGCCGCTAATTCTTGTCACAATGACCCACCCCGACGGTGACGGGTGGGGTAAGCACGTCGCTGCACATATAACGTTCCTTAAGCGGCTAATCGATACCGGTCAGATACGGGCATCCGGGCCAGTTACAGGGCTTGGCAAGCGCGCTGGTTTCATCATCATGACGGTTGCCGATACCGATGAGGCTCGTAGCTTGATAGAACAGGACCCTTTCGCGATCGAAGGTCTTATCGATGAACTTACAATCCTAGAGTGGAATCCGATGTTCGGCTCGCTCGCAGGAAATGATGCTTAATGACGACTACCGCCGGCAATACCTTGATGTCCGCTATAGACCACGCGGACTTCAGATTCCATCAGCGGCGAACCCATAGGTGACTGTCTGTTGACGATCCGACGAAGAAGTGAAGCTTGTCCATTTCAATAATCTCTGTCGTCGCTTGCGAATTGGTTGCGATCAAAACATCGTGTTAGCGTTTGCCGGGTTTTCGGGAATCGGCTGAATAACGTCCCAATGTTCGGCAATTTTGCCGTCTTCGAGCCGGAATATCTCAACTACCGCATTACCCCGTTCGTCGGCTTCGCGCATCATATGTACGTGCAGTACGACGAAATCACCGTCTGCAAGAACACGCTTAATGTCGCTCTTAAAGCCCGGTCGATTTTCCTTGATATAGGTCACCATTGCCCGCCATCCATCAAGACCATCAGCGACTGTCGGGTTATGCTGTTTGTAATGTGGCGAAAGATATTTGACTGCTGCATCTATATCACGCTGGTTGAGTGCAAGATTGTAGGATTCAATCACGGCCGCTTTATTGGACTCTTCGCGAGTAGCCTTATCCATAAAGTTTTGCGAGGATTTAGCGCCGCCAAGTGCGGCTTCGACTTCCCCCAGCCTGTCCTTCCCGAAGTACAGTTCATCGCCGACAAGGAACGACGGAATTCCGAACGCGCCTCGCGCCACAGCAATTTCGGTGTTTGCGACAAGCGCATCTTTAACCACTTGATCTTGTGTTTGCGAAAGGAGGGTTTTTCCGTCTAGGCCCGCTTGGTCGAAAGCCGAGACAAACACTTCGGGATCGCTCATATTGAGCCCATCTTCCCACATCGCCGTTAGGCCGACCTCGATAAAGCGCTCAAGTATTCCAGCAGCCTCAGCTGCTACAGCACCGCGCATCAGTAGCAGTGTATTGACCGGAAAGTGAGGATTCATACGAAATTCGGTAATGTTGTGGTTCGCGATGAAGCGCTCCATTTCCCGGCGCTCATAAGCCAATTTTGCCGGTATGCCCGCAAATTGTACCATCGGTGCCGCGTTGCCTGTTGCTTTGAACAGCCCTCCCAGCAGACAAGGAACAATTTTCAAAGTCGCACCCGTTCGGTCAAGAATGTCGGGCAGGACGCGGCTCGCCATATAGGCGTTGGGACTCGCAAAATCGAAATAGAACGTCACTTCAGTCATAATCTCTCTCTTCTATCTGCACCGCCACCACGAGTACATAGTGGGTTTCGATTTCCTACTGAGACTATTCGAAGCGTTAATCAAGTGAAACATTAAAAGCCGAAAAAACTATGTCTTTTGATTGATAAGTCCCCATTTGTCAGTTCTATTATGAAATCTAACTGTCTCGATCTATGCAGTTCACGCAGTGCATTGAGTCGCTAAGGGCAAGGTTTTAGGAGAGGCATTGTGGACCTAAATTTTACAGCTGAAGAGGAAGCGTTCCGTCACGAGGTTCGCGACTTCTATGCAGTGATCGCTCGCGCGGCGTAAACCCACCTGCAAATTGAGGAAAATATGATGACAGACAGCCAAATAGGCCAACGGAATGCGTCGGTCGCAATTATCGGTGCGGGCGATTTCATTGGTTCGGCGATTGCAAAGCGTTTTGCAGTCGAAGGTTATATTGTTTTTGTTGGGCGGCGAACGCTCGACAAGCTTGAGCCGCTCAAACAGGAAATTGAAGCAGCGGGCGGACGGGTGTTCACTCGGGCGCTTGATGCCCGAGATGAAGATCAGATGTTGGCATTTCTAGCCGAAGCCGAGGCTGAGGCACCGCTTGAAATGTGCGTGTTCAACATCGGAGCAAACGTCAACTTCCCGCTGGTAGAAACCAGCGCGCGGGTGTTCCGCAAGGTTTGGGAAATGGCCTGCTTTGCTGGCTTTCTGGCAGGCCGCGAAGCTGCAAAGCGGATGCTGCCGCGCGGAAAAGGATCTATCTTTTTCACCGGCGCAACCGCGGGATTGCGGGGCGGCGTAGGATACGCCGCTTTCGCCAGCGCCAAATTCGGGCTTCGCGCAGTTGCCCAGTCCGCAGCGCGTGAGCTAGGGCCGCAAGGCATCCATGTAGCTCACCTCGTCATCGATTCGGGCGTTGATACTGCCTGGGTTCGTGAGCGAATTCGCGAACATGGCGGAGATGAAGCGATTGCGGCCATCAAGCCTAGCCAGTTGATGCGTCCCGAGGCAGTGGCTGACGCTTATTGGACTTTGCATCAGCAGCCCGTTGATGCGTGGACGTTCGAACAGGAGATTCGTCCGTTCAGTGAAAAATGGTAGCCAAGGTGCCACAGCGAACGACCGGCGCGGTTTAGTTTGCACCGCGCGAAGTGGATGTGCGCTACCGCGCCGACGGAATGATCCCGCTACGCCCCCCCCCCATCCCGCTGGGTGACTGTGAGCGCCATATCTGCGCCTATTTTGATGCTAAGGACCGCCTGCTGGACGCGCACTGTTTTCCGATGACGACTGCCGGGC
Organism: Sphingomonadales bacterium; assembly: GCA_024636595.1. GTDB lineage: Bacteria > Pseudomonadota > Alphaproteobacteria > Sphingomonadales > Sphingomonadaceae > Parasphingorhabdus. Next base: position 5,285 of record JAGXGT010000167.1, read on the forward strand.
GCGGACTCAATCGATATTAATCAGGTCTGTCTGGCTTGCTTGGTAGGCGAACGAGTCTGACCGCGCTCGCTCGTTACCTTCTCGGTCGGCAGCCTCTTGTCGCTGCGCATTCCAGGCCCCGGCAGCACCCTCACGTCGCGAGGCTCAAGCGTCGCCTCACATTCCGAGCACCGCATGACTGGATCGAACACATGCCCGCAGCTGGCATGTTCATGAAGCACGGGGCGACCCTTTTTACCCGCAAGATGCACATCTCCCCAGTGTACGATTGACATTATGACGGGATACAGGTCGCGCCCCTTGGGTGTCAGCCGATACTCATAGCGCGTAGGATTTTCCTGATAGGCCATCTTGGTCAGCACAAAATTGGCGACCAGCTTTTGCAAACGATCCGCCAAAATCGGGCGGCCAATTCCTAGTCGATCTTGAAAATCATCGAACCGGCGAACACGCAAGAAGCTTTCACGCAAGATGAGCAGCGTCCAGCGATCGCCGATGACCGCAAGTGTACGAGCCATTGAGCAATCCTGTTCGCCCAGTTCATTCCATTGCATAGCGCGCCCATCGTCCAAGTATCGAAATCGAACCTAACATAGCCACTAAAATACGCCAACCTATTAAGGAGATCCTGCGGCCCCGTCAGGAACCGCGTGCGATATGTCATAAAGCAAAATTGTCCTCCCAGTTCGGCTTGCCACAAGACGGGTATTGCCGAATATTCAAGTGTCGCATGTGATCTATCCGACTTGAAAAGACACAGCTGTCGACTGAGCTGCCGCGCCTTTCTAGCCAAGCAAACAAGCTTCCTCTGGCATCTGAAGTAATTTCAAACTGGATCGGCCGTCCGGTTTCTCGCTACCGGATCGAATTTTGAAATTCCCATTGATTTTTTCCTTGGCCGGAATGGCCATGAAGAGCGTCAGCTATTAGGGGCTAAAAAATCGAGCTGCTATGTCTGAAATTGGGCGCATTTCAGACCGGCGGCTATTGGGCCGTTAGCGGACCGTCTGCTCGTCAAAAATGATCGATGGCAATAGCACTTTGGGTGGTTGCAAGTCGTGATGACGGCCCTCCATTAGCGTGCATTCAGATTGCAACATGACATCGCTGCTCGACTTGATCGCTGAAGCCGCCTCCTAAAATAAACTAGGCGGAAGCCCTTCCGGACAATGGTGACAAGTCCACTAGATATCAAGCGCCATTTCTAAAGCGGCTCTATAGTCTGCTTTCCCGCTGGGTTGGCGGGGCAGCTTTTCCAGGAGATCAATTCTTTTAGGCATTTTATAGCTAGCTAGATCTAGCTTGAGGGCATCACGAACGTCGCTCTCCACATAATCATTATTGACGGTAACAAGTGCGACCACGGCTTTGCCCCATTGAGGGTCCGGAATTCCCACCACAATCGCGTCTTCAACGCCGGGGGCACGTTTCAGCGCTTCCTCGACTTCTTCGACAAAGATTTTCTCTCCGCCGCTGTTGATGCACATATTGCCCCGACCAATAAGATGGATCAAACCATTCTCATCGCGCTCAGCGATATCTCCGGGAATTGCATAAAGCTCGCCGTCAATTTCCCTGTAAGTGGCTGCCGTCTTCTCGGGGTCTCCGAAATATCCCTGCGCGAAGGGGCGTCGCCGGGCTAACCATCCCTGGCCGATTTCATCGTTAGCCAGAACCCGGTCGGTCGCCACATCTATAATGACAGTCTGCTTGCCAGGTGTGAAATATCCGGTAGGGATCTCCTGATCTTTCGTGGTTGCAGCATAGCCAAAGCCCGACGCTTCCGAAGCACCGAGGATATCGATCAAAGCCACTTGGGGTAGCGCAGTGACCAAGACCTGCTTTACTTCCCGGCTCCACATCTGGCCAGCTGAGGAAATGACGCGCAGCGAAGAAAGATCCCAGCGGTCCGGAAATTTTGCCAAGGCCTGAGCCATGGGCCGGGCAAATACATCACCCACAATCAGAATTCGGGTCACTTTTCTATGATCGACATCGTCCCATAAGCTCTCCGCATCAAAGCTGCCCTTGGCAGACAGGACCACGCTGCCACCCATAACGAGTTCTGCCATCGAGCTGTTGAGACCGGCACCGTGCATCAATGGACAAGCCGGCAGAACGCGGCCCGGCTGATCGCTTGACGCAATCGCCATCCTGTGCTGTTCCGGCGTCGCGATAATATCCTTTGCCGTCGGCGATTCCATCTGGACTGCCCGTGCATCGCCTGCGCGCCACATGACCCCCTTGGGGTTTCCTGTCGTGCCGCCGGTATAGAGCAAATAGCCGTCTTCCGGTGACCTCGAGATGCCAAGCGGGCTGCCATTGCCGTTCGCAACAATATCATCATATTGACCATCGGCGTCAATTTGCACAGCGACGGAGAGGTGCGGGAGGCTGTCAAACAGCGGAGCAACCCTCTCGGCAAACTCACTCTGGTAAAAGAGCGCGGAGGCCTGACAATCGGATAGAACATATTCGATTTCAGATGTCGTGTAGCGATAGTTGATGTTCACATGCGTGAGGCGCGCCTTGAAAGCGGCGCAGGCGATTTCGATAAATTCAGGGATGTTGCGCGCCAGTATAGCCACGCGCGCACCGGTTGGAAGGCCGGCGGAAAGCATGTGACGTGCCAGACGATTGGTCCGGGCATCAAATTCTTGCCAGTTGATCACTCGCTCGCCGTGGATCAACGCAGGGCGGTCTGCCGGTACCGTTGCTGCGGCAATGTCCAGCAGGTCGCCGAAATTCCAATCGGATGCGCATTTCATATGGATTCTCCGCTTCAGCGACCAAGAAATTTGGGAGCGCGCTTTTCAACGAAGGCTGCGACAGCCTCGCCTGCATCATGTGAAGCGGCCAGCTTCGCGGTATTGCCTTGTTCGTAGATATAGCCGTCGCGCAGGGTCATGTTCTCGATCGTCCGCATTGAATCTTTGGCATAGCGTGTGGCGAGGGGGCTTTTGGCTGCAATATTAGCTGCCATCTCCATGACAAAGGGCATCAGCTCGTCATGTGGCAAAGCAGCTTCGATAACGCCGCGCTGAAAAAGTTCTGATGCCGGTGCGCGATATCCGGTTAACATCATGCGACGGGCTAGTGAATGGGGAAGGATGCGGGCAGCATGTTTGCCACCACCCATCAATCCAACGTCGACTTCCGGCAAACCGAATACTGCTTTTTCCGATGCAACAATGATGTCGCATGCTGCAACCAGGCCCAAGCCCGCGCCCAAGGCAGCACCATTGACTGCGGCGATAGTCGGCTTGGCATTGTCGGCAATAGCGTAACTGACCTCGCGGACTTTCCTGTTGCGTGACCAGCGTGCGCCCGGCGCGGAGATATCCGCACGGTTCTTCAGATCAGCGCCGGCGGAAAAACATTTTCCTTCGCCGGTCAGCACCACAACCCGGACATCATCGCGATCATTAAATGTATCAAATGTCGCGGTCAGTTCTTCGATCATTTCCATTGGCTGGGAATTGACCGGCGGGTTGTCCATCGTCACGACAGCTACAAAATCTTTTACTTCCAGTTTGACTAAGCTCATCACTCTTCTCCTCGATTTTCACCATCTATGATGGGCAATATTTTTCGTTCAGCACGTTGCCTAAACGAGTCCAGACCCAAAAAATATCGCAGCACCGGATTGGCGGTAAAAATTGCATATAGGATATTCTGACATGATTGGCGTTCGGTCTGGCTATCGGCGAGAGCGGCCACTTATGGTGCCCGATCAAGCTGACAATGCTTCCGGCCTCCTGGTGCGACTTAGGGTTACGGACCCCTTTACCCGCCGCATTTCGATGCATGCAGTCAGGCAAGTTACAATCAGAGGATGATCGTTGATGGGCCACGAAATGACCAACAAGATAGCCGTGGTGACTGGTGCATCACGGGGACTGGGCAGAGCGATTGCCGAGCTTTTTGCTGCAGAAGGCGCGCGGGTCGTGCTGTTCGATCTGAAACAAAAATGGGCGGATTCTGCAGCCGAGGACATTGTCAAGTCCGGCAGGACGGCCATCGGTTTTGAGGTTGATGTATCCGACCGTGAGGCGGTTCATGCAGCCATGAACGAAGCAGCTGCAGCGTTTGGCGGCATCGATGTCTTGGTGAACAATGCCATGTGGAACAGCTACGATCCCATCGCCGATATCACACCTGAAATTTTCGCGCGGATGACCGGTGTCGGGCTGGGCGGAGTGGCCTGGGGCATCCAGGCCGCCGCACCGCATATGAGCGAGAAGGGCGGAGCCATTATCAATATCGGATCGATGGCCGGACGTCTGGGCAGCAGCAACGCTCTTCTTTATTCTGCGGTCAAGGCCGGTGTTGATGGAATGACCCGCTCGGCGTCGGTTGAACTTGGAAAGTAGAATATCCGGGTGAATGCGATCGCACCTTCGACCGTCGCAACAGAAGGGGTCATGGCGATCCTGACCGAAGCCACGCTGGCAGACCGCGTGGCCCAGACACCCATCGGGCGGCTCGGAACAACCGACGACATTGCCGAGACCGCCTTGTGGCTGGCGAGCGATAAATCTTCTTTCATCACTGGTCAGTCGATCGCCGTCGATGGCGGCTTAGGACACTATTTATCGCGATGAACGACCAACAGAATAATAAAATTCAAAAGCGAGGGGAGCGACACGTGACAGAATCTTTAGAAGGCAAAATCGCGCTAGTATCGGGAGGCGGCCGGGCAATCGGTGCCGCCACCGCCAAGTTGCTGGCGCAAAGAGGTGCAGAAGTTTTGGTAAGCGACATCGCGACCCAGGAAGCCGAAGCCGTCGCGGCCAATATATGTGCCGAAGGGGGCAGGGCCATAGCTCTATCTCTGGATGTCCGGAGCGAAGCCGGATGGCAAACTGTCCATGATTATATCGGGTCTCGATTTCCTAAACTAGACATTCTTGTAAACAATGCCGCGGTCGAACTATTCGGCCCGTCGGAAGAAATCACACTAGAAGAATGGCGCGCCGTGCAAGCGGTGAATGTAGAGGGTGTATTCCTGGGTGCGAAAACGCTCTTGCCGTTGTTGAAAGCGGTTCATCGGGAAACGCCCGGGGCCACATCGTCGGTGATCAACTTGTCCTCGGTTGCTGGAATCATCGGTAGGCCCGATCAGCTTGCCTATATGTCCTCCAAGGGAGCAGTGCGCAGTATGTCAAAGGGACTGGCCATCGAATATGCTTCCAAAGGTTTTAACATCCGTGTGAATTCAGTGCATCCCGGCGGAATAGAAACGCCGATGCTGAACAACGTGCTGCAGTATCGCGTTGAAGAAGAGATCATTCCGGCAAAAACATTGGCAGAAGCCCAGCAATTGATGGCCGATTACCATCCTTTGGGTCGGCTGGGTCAACCTGAAGACATTGCAAACGGCGTTGCCTTTCTGGCTTCCGAAGCCAGCAGTTTCATGACGGGTACAGAGCTGGTGATAGACGGAGGCTGGACCGCCCAATAGGCATCCAGCAATCGCAATCCATCATCATTGATTTCAGTTTGATGCGCAGATTCGGTACGGCGCTATTCTGGCGCCGCTCGGACGACAAGCTTAATCAACTGGTCTATTTTGTTTTATGGGGCTAAACCGGCTTGCAGGGAGAAATAAATAAAGTGCTCAATCCAGGGGTCAAATCTGCGATGCGCACGTTCGAGGTGCTTGAGCTCTTTGCCGAAAGGCGTGAACCATTGCGTTTGCGCGAAATTTATTCCGAGCTCGGCTATCCCCAATCGAGCACGACCAACCTCCTGAAAAGCATGGTCGCTGCAGGTTATCTAAATTACAATCGTAAGAATCGCACTTACTTGCCGACAACGAGGGTGAGCATGCTCGGAAACTGGGTTCCCGGCTATATTCAATCAGCAGGAAATTACCGCCAGATGGTTGAGGAGCTTCAGCGCCGTACGGATGAAACCGTCGGATTGGTGACGCAAAACGATCTGTCCATTCAATATATCATATTGCTGACACCCGACCATGAATTTCAAATGGCTCCGCAGCCGGGTACCATGCGGACGATGGTTGATTCCTCTTCTGGCCTAGCGATGATGGCGAAAATTAAGGATAAGGACGTCGAAAAAATTTGCCGCTATACGAACTATTACGGCATGACCGAAGGCCACCGGGTATCCTACAAGGACGTCATGCGCGAGATTAATCTTATCCGCTCTATCGACTATGCATATGTCGCCCATCGACCGACGGAGGCAGTTTCATCGATCGCCATGGCGCTCGATACCGATCTGGGTGGCGTGCCTCTGGCTATCGGGGTCGGTGGATTGGCGGACCGCATCGCTGACAAAAAACCAGAGATTGTCGAAATCATGCGCGACTTGATCGAAGCCTTTTCCAGCGGGGCGTTTGAGAAGCAGGCGCAGCCTAAATCCTGAGAATCGACGCCTCGTCCGGAGGGCAGCGATATTTGCGGCAGTACGCCTGCTCTTATCACATTTCTGATTGTTTGGAGCTCCTTCGCTGACTTCGTGCATGTGCGGGCATAGTTGCTAGATTGCCCTGAAGTGAGAGGGGTCATATGGCATTTCGGCAATCCGAAAAACCTGGTAAAAAATCAGACGTGGATGCGATCAATTGTGGGCTAAATCGTTGTGGCAATTGAGTTTGGCTATTTTGATGATCACCGTTGCAGCCTAGGCGAGAGTCCGGTCTGGGATGCCGCCAATGATCGCTTGTGGTGGGTAGATAGCCAAGCTGCCTGTATTAATTCTGCACGGCTCGATGGCAGCGACCCTATATGTTGGGACACGAATGGTCCGATCGGCAGCATCGGCTTGCTAGCGGACGGTTTGATTGCCGCGATTGATGATGGACTATATCAAATTTCGGGAAGATCGGGTGCAGCGAAGCTTGTGTCCCGCGTCCGGAAGGTGGACGGGCTAAGGCTCAACGACGGAAAAATGGATCGACAGGGCCGGTTTCTTTGCGCCGAGGCGCAGTCTGTGAATGATGTGCGCGGATGTCTGTGGCAATTTTCCGGTTCAGCTGATCCCGTTCGATTGCTCGACGACATAGCAATCGGCAATGCCATTTGCTTTTCACCAGACGGGTCGTTCCTGTATTTTGCAGACAGTCTGGAAGGGATTATCCGGCGCTATCCCTATGACACGAAATCCGGCGTTCTCGGACAGTGTGATAAATTTGTTGATTGCGCGCCCTATGGCGGTGCCGCTGACGGGGCGACGGTCGATGCGGCGGGCAATTTGTGGGTAGCGATGGTACTCGGCCGAGCCGCTGTCGGCTTTGATCCTTCCGGTCAGGAAATTGCGCGCATTTCCATGCCGCATCCCTTTCCGTCTTGCCCCGCCTTTGGCGGCCCGGAAATGGACATGTTGTTTGTAACAAGCATTTCCGATTCCGGACACAAGCTCAAAAGCGAACACCCAGATGCCGGGCGCATCACGATATTGCGAGGTCTGGGTACAAAAGGAATCGCCGAGCCATATTTTCGATTGGCCCAAAACGATGCTGACAAGCCAGCTGGTCCCTTTGATGGGTAGACCGGCGTTGCACGAATTGAAATCGCAAAGGAGACGAGCAGGTGGAGCTTAATTTCGAGGCAGCCGATATTGCATTTCGGGACGAGGTTCGCGATTTTTTCGCGGGAAGCATTCCGGAGGATTGGCGAACTCGTGTGCGTGCTGGCCTGCGTCTGAACCCGGAAGAATTGATCCATTATCAAAAGATGCTCGCTGAGCGGGGCTGGGGTGCCCCGACCTGGCCGGTTGAATATGGTGGCACGGGTTGGTCTCCGGTCCAGCAATATATATTCTGGAGCGAAGCTGCGCGCGCCGATGCGCCTGCCCAATTTCACCAGGGATTGGAACTGATCGGGCCGATAATTTTCACTTATGGAACACCGGAGCAGAAGGATAAATATCTGCCTCGAATAATCAGCGCGGATGACTGGTGGTGTCAGGGCTATTCGGAACCTGGGGCGGGGTCGGATCTGGCCGCGCTAAAAACCACCGCCATAAAAGATGGTGATCATTATGTTCTGAACGGGCAGAAGATGTGGACGAGCTATGCCCATGTCGCTTCCCATGTATTTGTTCTGGCGAGAAGTTCCCAGGAAGAAAAGCGGCAACGAGGCATTTCGTTGTTGCTGCTGGATATGGAAAGTCCGGGTATCACCGTCCGGAAAATTCCAACCATGGACGAGAAATATCATACCAACGATATGTTCCTCGACAATGTTCGGGTGCCGGTCGAGAACCTGATCGGCGAAGAGGGTCGTGGTTGGGAATATGGCAAAGTATTGCTCGACCGCGAGCGGATGGTGACGGCGTCAGTCGCGATATTTTTGAAGCAAACTATATCTGCCATTCGTAGCGCCGCCGCGCGGAGGGTGATCGGCAATGTACCATTGATTGAACAGCCCGGCTTTCGCGGTAAATTGGCGCAGTTCGAGATTGAGGTCATGGCTCTGCAGACGATGGTGCTGCGGTTGATGGCAGATGCCGCGAACGGGGCGGAATCCGGATCGCGCGGATCGATGGTGAAATTGCGCTGGTCTCAACTGACCCAGGAAGGCACCGCCTTGTGGGTGGAGGCTCTTGGTCCCGAGGCCATGCATTTTGAAGCTATGGAAGGTGAGGCCGCTGGTCTGCCAAGTCTTCCGGCAGACATGCCCTATGCGATGCAAGGTGCCCTCTATGCGCGCGTAACCTCGATATATGGCGGCTCGAGCGAAATCCAGCACGACATCATAGCCCGTCGCGCTTTTGGCCTCTGAAGGAGATTTCTGTTGGATTTTAATTATAACGAAGAACAGCAGATGCTTTTCGACAGCGTTGATCGGTTCGGACAGCAACGATTTTCGCAGGACAAGCGGAGGCAGGCACTAGCTGGTGATATAGCGTTAAATCAGAAGCACTGGCATGAGATGGCCGAACTAGGTTGGTTGATGATTGCTATCCCGGAAGAGGCTGGCGGTCTTGGCGGCAGCATGGCCGATGTGATGGCGATTACCGAAGCCATGGGCAAAAATCTTGTGCATTATCCGTTTGTCGCAACCTCCATCCTTGCCCCGGCCTTATTGTGCGATGGCAGCGACGCCGCGAATGTTGTGCTGGATAAAATTGGTAGCGGCGAGGCCAAGGTCGCGGCCGCATTTCTGGAAGCGAACAGTGGCTATGATCTGTATAGGGTCGGGACTACGGCATCGTCGCAGGATGGCGCCTATGTTCTGTCTGGCGAAAAATGCCATGTCGAGGATGGCGGTGATGCAGACTGGTATCTGGTCTCGGCACGAACCGGCGGAAGTGATGATGAAGTCGAAGGCATTAGTCTGTTTCTTGTTCCGAAAGATGCTCCCGGCCTGACTGTCGAGCGTTTCCGTTCGATTGACGGTCATCGCCACGCCCGTCTGAGATTTGATCAACTGCGCGGTGCACAGCGGATCGGAGAGGCGGACGTCGCGTTGCCGGTGATCGAACGGGGTGTAGCAAAGGGCATAGGTGCACATCTTGCGGAAGCCATCGGCTCCATGGAAGAAGTGTCGCGGGTTACATTGGAACATCTGAAAACCAGAGAGCAATTTGGCCGACCGATCGGGTCTTTCCAGGTATTGCAGCACCGCATCGTAGACATGAAAATCGCCTGTGAAGAGGCTCGGTCGATCGGTAGCTTTGCCAATGTGCACGTGGGGGACGAGAATAGCAGCGCCGCGCAGCGGATAGCTGCGGCGAAAGTCCGCGTCAGCGAATGTGGTATTTACGTCGGCAAACAAGCCGTTCAGCTTCATGGGGGGCTGGGCTTCAGCGACGAGTTGATCGTCAGCCATCATTTCAAACGCCTGTACGGCCTGAGCGTCGCATACGGGTCTATTGATCATCACCGAAAGAGATATGCAGAATGACAGAAGTTAGCGAAAAAATGACCGCGATCGAGCAGTTGTTGGCGAAAGAAGCGATCCGGGATTGCCTGTTTCGCTATTGTCGCGGAATCGACCGTGCCGACGAAGCCGCATTGCGTTCCGCCTATTGGCCCGATGGAACCGATAGCCACGGACCCTATCAGGGCAGCGCCGAAGGATTTATCGATTGGGCAATGAAAACACTGCCGTATATTGAACGCGGCATTCATCAGATGCACAATATTTTGATAGAATTCAAAGCGGATGGCGCCGCGGTCGAAAGCTATTTTTCTGCCTTTCAACGGCAACCCGATTCCCAGGGCAAGATGACCCAATGGGATATGAAAGGGCGATATCTGGACTGGTTCGTCGAACGCAATGGCGAATGGCGGGTACTCGATCGGCTGGTTGTTTTCGATTGGGTGGAAGAAATGCCGCTGCCGGTTGCGACCGAAGAAGAGCGGTTCGGCGCGCGTACGCCGATCGGCAAAACATTTCCTGAAGATCCTTTATATAGCATGTTTTCGTCTTACTGAGGCGCTAGTCCGGTTAGAACTTTCAAAGGATTGAAAATGGACTCTTTCATCGAACTGAAGCGCATAGAAGAATTTTGTCTATGCGCTCGATATCGGTGCAGCGCATTGTGTCGGGCCGAAAGGATTTTCCTTCCTCTTTGGGGGAGCGGGAATGGCCGCTGCCGTCACCGCCTTGGAACAATCGCTGGATAGTGATCTTGTTCTGGCGAGCGCCCAGTTTCAGTCTTTCGCCAATTTTGGCAATAAATTGGACATCGTGGTGGCGCCGACCGAGGGGGGACGTAAACTGCGGCGCGCCAAAGCCGTTGGGACGGTTTCAGGCAAGACAGTGTTTACAGTGGACGCCGTCCTGAGCGAAATGACCGGGCAGCAAGCGCGACAGTGGACTGCCATGCCTGCCAATCTGGCCGCTCCGGAAAACTGCCCGGCATGGCCGATTGTTCCGGAGCAGGACAGCAATGCCCGGCTCCTGGACCGTCTGGATGTGCGTTTAGCTGTACCGGACGGAATTCCCCCATCAGAGAAAAATGCCGGTAATCTAAAACTCTGGATCCAGCCAAAGGAAGCGATTGCGGTGGATGCTGCCCTGATCTCTATATGCGCCGATTTCTTGCCCGCCGCGATCGGCGCCGCGACCCAGCGCCCCGGCGGCGGCAATAGCCTGGACAATCATGACAGGATCGCAAAGCTGGTTCCAACCCCATGGATATTTTGCGATATTTCTGTCAACCACGCTGGCAATGGTCTGGCCCAGGGCGATATGCGACTCTTCACTCAGGGCGGCCGGCTGCTGGCGACCGCCAGCCAGACGCTCAAGCTCAGATGATGGTCATCGCTCCCGATTGATTCAGTAATATTCGGAAAGAGCAGAAACGTCGAAAGCCTTGAGCTCTGAATGTTTCCCGTCGCGCATCTTATTGGCCCATCCCGGATCCATCAGCAAAGCCCGACCGACCGCCACCAAGTCAAATTCATCCTCGTCCAGGCGTTCAATCAAATTGTGGAGCGAGGCAGGTTCAGAGACCTCGCGGTGCATCCGGTTGCCGATAAAATCACCGCTCAAGCCGACAGAGCCAACAGTGATTGCGGGCAATCCTGTCACTTTCCCGGCCCAGCCCGCCAGATTCAGAGTTGAACCTTCGAATTCGGGATCCCAGAAGCGGCGTTGCGAGGCATGAAAGATAGAAACGCCCGCGTCGGCCAGCGGTTGCAGCAATTCGCCAAGCTCCTCGGGGTTCTGGGCAAGCTTGGCGGAATAGTCCTGCTGCTTGAACTGCGAAAAACGGAACAGCAGTGGGAAGTCTTTTGGAATGACAGCGCGAACCGCTTTCACTATTTCAACACCGAAGCGGCTTCTCTCCGCGATACTTTCACCGCCGAAAGCATCGTTTCGAATATTACTTTCGCGCCAAAAATACTGGTCGATAAGATAGCCATGGGCACCGTGGATCTCGACAGCATCAAATCCGAGTTCGACAGCCTGTTCTGCTGCACGGGCATAAGCGGCAAGGGTGTCCGCAATATCGGCTTCGGTCATTGCCCGTCCGAGAAGGTCGCCCGGCCCGCGCAGTCCCGATGGAGATTCAATGCGAGGATCACCAGCTTCCCATGCAGCGCGCGGTCCGGCGAAAGCGCCAACATGCCAGAGCTGGGGAGCGATTTTACCCCCGACGGCATGGACTTTTTGAGCAATATTTTTCCATCCCGCCAAGGCTTCCGATCCGTGAAAATCGGGGACGTTCGGATCATCAACCGCTCCGGGGCGGTCAATGGCAGTTCCTTCGGTAATGATCAGCCCAATACCCCCACTGGCCCGACGAGCATAATAGTCACCGACGTCCGGCCCCGGAATTCTGTTCGGCGATCGGGACCGGGTCATCGGTGCCATGACCAGACGGTTGTTTAGTTGAAGCCCCGATATTTCGCATGGTGAAAATAGATCCGACAATCTGGTTATCCTCTTTCCTGAAAAGCCTCTAGAATTTTTATCATTCAAGAATTAGGCGAAGGTCGGTTCGATAGCTTCTTCGGGCGGTCGGGCACCCCCAATATCACACTCTGGATAATCATGAACGTGATAGTCCCGATCAAATCGCCCGCAGCATTGTGCCGATCAAATCTGATGTCACACAGCCCACTCAATAGTTGAACGCAGGATCGAATGATCGATGTGGCGAAGCCGCCACTTCGTCGCCCAAGAGGCGACCATAAAAACCAACAGAGGGAGGAATAAAATGCGCAATTCTCGAATGAAAGAAGCTTCTCTGCCAATATGTGCGAGCATCTTGGCAATCGCTATCGCCAGTCCGGTTCTGGCACAGGAAGCTGGCGATCAGCCAGCATCATCCGAACAAAATGCCGACCAGAGCGGTTTTGAAGAGATCGTCGTAACGGCCACCAAAAGTGTCGACGCCAAAAACGTACAGGACGTTCCTTTTGCGGTTACGGCATATGGTTCCAAGCAGCTCGATGACCAGCATGTCCGCAGCCTTGAGGATCTGAGCTACAGTGCACCGAACGTCCAATTGGACGACGTGGGAACGGCTCCCGGGTTTGCGAATTTTTCCATTCGTGGCCTTGGCGTGAACAGCTCCATTCCTTCTATTGATCCCACCGTTGGTGTGTTTGTTGACGGCATCTACATGGGGATCAGCGCTGGCATCCTTTTTGACACCTTCGACCTTGAAGGCATTGAAGTGCTGCGCGGTCCGCAGGGACTGCTGTTCGGCCGGAACGTGACCGGCGGTGCCGTCGTGGTTCGTACAAAAGCTCCAAGCGATCAACTGACAGTAGACGCCCGACTGGCGTTGGAAACCGGCCTGTCTAAGACGGCCAGCGTCTCGGTATCCGGTCCGTTGATCGAAGATAAGCTGAGCGGTAAAATCGCCGTCTATTATAACGACGACAATGGGTGGTTCGAAAACCAGTTTAACGGAAACAAGAATTTTGGCGCGAGCGAAACATTGATCATGCGATCCGCTCTGAAGTTCACGCCATCGGACGCGGTAGAAATTCTCGGCCGGTATGAACATGGCCGAATTCGGGGCGACGGCGCTGTTGCCAGCCTTTGCATCCGACATTCTGCAAGTCGGACCCGAGGGCTTTGGCATCCTGCGGTCGGGCCCGGCGATTGGCGCGTTGCTCATGGCGGTGGCGCTGTCACG
>JAGXGT010000168.1 GCA_024636595.1 Sphingomonadales bacterium
CATCCGCCACAGCTGACGAGTCAGTTCGGCGATCGATGTCTTGCCGTTTGTGCCCGTCACCGCCGCTACATGGGCCGGCGTCGGCGTGAAATAGCGGGCGGCCATCTGGGCAAATAGTCGCCGCGGCTCTTCATCGACAATATGGACCGCGCCCTCGACCTGCGCGTCGGGATGGGCGACGATAGCGATGGCACCAGCGCGGATCGCCGCTTCGATAAAATCCTCTCCGTTGAACTTCGCGCCCCGGAAGGCACCGAAAATATTGCCGGGCGCGAGCTTGCGGTGATCAATGGCAAAGCCGGTGACGCTCTGATCACCGGCATCACCGTCGAGGCCTGGTACAAAACTATTCAGTCGCATGGCTTTGCTCTTCGGACGAGGCTTTTGGTTTCCACAGCAGCGGTGTCAACTCCGACACATCGACATCGCGATGTTCGTCGGGAATGACCCCGAGCATCGGTCCGACACGCGATACCAGCTTGTGTACGATCGGTGCTGTGGTCCAGCCGGCTGTGCGCTGAAACGATGTTTCTGCGGTTCCCTTTGGTTCATCGAGCATGGCGATAACAACATAGCGCGGATTGTCCATCGGGAAGGCGGCGGCAAAGGTCGAAACCAGCGAGGTCTTGTTATAGCCGCCTTCCGAGGGTTTTTCTGCCGAGCCGGTCTTTCCGCCGATCCGGTATCCGGGCGCGTCTGCCTTGCGGCCGGTGCCGTCCGATACAATCATCCGCAGCAACTGGCGCATCCGGGCGCTGGTCGCGGCCTTGAACACCCGGCGGCCCTTGGCCTCCTTGCCGGGCTCTACCTTCAACAAGGTTGCCGGACGCCAGATGCCGCCATTGACAAGCGCCGCGTAGGCGCTGGCCAGATGCAGCGGGGTGACGGCGATGCCATGACCATAAGCCACCGTCATATTGGTGACCCGCCCCCAGTTGCGCGGCCACAGCGGCTGGCCGCGTTCAAACAGCTCGATATGCGGCCGTTCGTCAAAACCGAGCCGGCGGAACATGCTCTCCATCGCTTCCTGGCCAAGATTATCGGCGATCCGCGCGGTGACGATATTGGAGCTGTGCACCAGCGTTTCCGGGACATTCAGATAGCGGCCCTGACTATGGTCATCCTTGATGGTAAAGCCGCCGACCTTGATCGGTTCCATCGCATTATAACGAACCGCAAGATCGGTTACGGTGCCAGCATCCAGAGCCGCGGCAATAGTCAGTGGCTTGAACGTCGATCCCAGTTCGAACACGCTCTGGGTCACTTCATTATTCTGGTGCTTCATCGACGCTTTGAGGATCTTGTTCGGATCGAACATCGGCAGCGACGCCAGCGCCATGACCTCGCCGGTTTCGACATCGAGGATGATCCCCGCCGCGCCGCGCGCCTGAGCCATCAGCATGGCATCCTGAAGCTCGCTTTCCAGCGCAGATTGTACCCGGCTGTCGATCGACAATATCGCGGGATTGGCGCGCAGGTTCTTGTCGACAAGGCGCGCGTCGAGCGCCCGCTCCATGCCCATCACGCCGTTGCCGTCGGCATCGACATAACCCAGCACATGCGCCGCTAGTTCGCGCTGGGGATAGAGCCGTTCGTCCTCGCGGGGAAATTCGATGCCGATTTCACCCAGCGCGTGGATCTGTTTGACCTGTTCGGGTAGCGCTCTGCGACGCAGATAGGTTGGGTGGGAACCGCGCAGCTTTTCCAGAAAATATTTGGCACTGGTATCGGTGAAAATCGAGGCGAGTTGCTGCGCCAGCACCTCCTTGTCGCCCAGCACCCGGGCCGGGACCACGCGAACCGCATAGCCGCGCATCGTCCGCGCCAGAGGAACCCCGTTGCGGTCGACGATATCGCCCCGCGGCGGAATGAATGCGCTACTAGACGGCCGAAACGGTACGGCATCTTCCAGAATGGTAAGGCTGATCAATCGTCCGATGATGATGGTGAACGCAGCCAGAAAAACCAACAGCAAAATCATCAACCGAAAATGCGCGCTGGCGGTTATTTCCTTGGCTTTTCCCGAAAACTGCACCTTCTTGCTGTTGGCCAGAAGTGTCGTCATTCGGCCAGACTTTCAATTTTTTCTGCCATCGCCTTGCGACCGAGATCGCGGACAAGCCCGTCATCGAGCAGCTTGTCTTCCATCTGCGCGACTCTCGTCGTGCGAGCATGGGCGCCTCCCGACAGCTTGCCCGCCGCAGCACCTGCGGCGTTGCTGGCCAATGCTCCCCTGCTGCCGATCGCACTGCCGTCGTCATTGCGGTCTTGCGCCTTCGCGGTACCAAACACCGAACCGATGATTCCGGCGGGCTTGATGCCGTTCATAGAACTGATGACGGCGACCTGCACCGGCTTGCGGAGATCCTTGCCGCCCAGATTGGCCAGCGCGCGCTCACCATCGAGATATTGCGAGGCCTGCGGCGAGGCATAGCCAAATTCCAGCTTGTTCCATTCCTCCAGCTGACGCAGATTGGCGCGCGCGCTGAACTCGGTTTCCAGATAGCGGATTTGCTTCTTGGTCTCGACGATCTTGTGATCGGTGCGGGCAAGATCGCTGCGCAAGGTCGCGACACTCAGCGACAGCGGATACAGCAAAATCGCCACCAGAAACACCAGCGCGAGCCATCCTATTCCTTCAAGGCGTTTGACTGCCAGCTTCACTGCTCGCCACCACCGCTCGGCGCGTCGGTGCGCACCGCTGATCTAAGGGTGGCGGAGCGGGCTCGGGGATTAAGGGCCTGCTCCGCCCCGGCCGGACGCACCGCTTTGGCTGGTTTATGAAAGGTGGGTGCCGGCCGTGTCTCGTTAACCTGGGGTAGATGGCGGGAACCGGCGGACTTTTGCCCGCTGCGATCCCGCAGAAAATTTTTGACGATGCGATCTTCAAGGCTGTGGAAAGTCACCACCGCGAGACGGCCGCCGGGCTGCAACATTTTTTCTGCTGCAACGAGGCCGTCCTCGAGTTCGCCGAGTTCGCGATTGATATGAATGCGGATCGCCTGGAAAGTCCGGGTAGCCGGATCTTTCTTGTCGCCCTGGCGAAATCCCAGCGCCTTTCGGACCACCTGAGCCAGCTCGGAGGTGCGGGTCAATGGCCGCGCTTCGACAATCGCCTTGGCAATGCGCCGCGACCGGCGTTCCTCGCCATAGCGATAGATGACATCGGCAATCATCTCTTCTTCGGCTTCGTTGAGGAAATCCGCCGCGCTCTCGCCATCGCGCGCCATGCGCATGTCGAGCGGGCCGTCTTTCTGGAACGAAAATCCGCGCTCGGCCTGATCAAGCTGCATTGACGACACACCGATGTCGAGGGTGACGCCCTCAATTTCTTCATCAACCAGTATCTCGGCCATTTCGGAATAGCGGGCATGATGCAGGACCAGCTTGCCATCGGCGTCAGCAACCATGTCCTGACCATTGGCGATTGCATCAGGATCCTGATCAAAGGCATGAACCGTTGCGCCTGCTTTGAGCATCGCTGTTGTATAGCCACCGGCTCCATAGGTGCCATCGACATGCGTTTCGCCAGGGGTAATGGCGAGCGCGTCGATCACTTCGTCAAGCAGGACGGGGACGTGGCGGGCGGCTGTAGCGAGGGTCATTTCTGTTTCCCTCCGCTTTTCTGGCCGGCTTCTTTCAAATGATGCTCCACCAGACGCCGGTCGACGGGGACGTCGTCGGTCGTGTCGAGCAGGGTCTGCGGGTTCCACAGGCAAAAGGTCGTGCCGATGCCGTGGAACAGGACGTGACCGTCGAGATTGCCGATTTCCATGAGGTGCGGCGGCAGGACGAAGCGACCGCTGGCGTCGAAGCTGAGGTCCTGAAGGGAAGAGAATTTGCGGGCGCCGGCGGCGTCCTTGTCAAAGCTGTCGCCCCGCGTGATCGCCGCTTCCCACTGCTTGTCGATTTCGGCGAGCATGTCGGCCTTGCGGCTGAGACCGAAGCCGACGAGGCAATCCCATTTTTCATGAGTGCCGAGGCAGAGTGTACGGCCATCGCTGCTTTCAACCAGATTTTTGCGCAGGAAGGCGGGCACCGACAGCCGACCCTTGTCGTCTATCGCCGATATTGCAGAGCCTGAATATGCATACGCACCTGACACAGCGAGAATCCCTCATCCCGACCGGGGCGATAATCTCCCCGACCCGGAAGTGCGCTTTTCCACGCGCTCCCGAAGCAGAATCCTGAACAGGAAGAATACCCCGATAACAAATCAGGGTTATCAGGGGAACGGCGGGGATGGAAGGGGATATTAAGGGATTTTACGGGTAACAATATTTAAGTTACTGAAATATTAAGATTATAATTTTAGCCCTCCGAACGATATTGTCAAACGATCCGCGCTCCATCTCTAGAAAAGGGAAAAACACGCTCATGGCTTGCGAGAAGTCTTATAAATCTGCTCTCGCACGAGCGAATCCACGAACTGAACAGCACCGCTTTTCCCGGGTGATTGACGGGCTTCGTCGGGCCACAGGGCAGCATCGAGCAAATCTGCATCCGCCACGACCGTCGCCCGCCCCTCCCCGATAGAACATTGCGCCACAAAGCCCGCCTCTCCGATATCGCACCGCACCGCGGGGCTCACGTTGGAGGCCAGCGGTTCGAGCTTTCCAATGCCCCGGCTGGTAAAGGAATATTTGCCGACGCGAAGCTTTGCGGCCCCTGCCCTGCTTTCACCGAGGGCAACCAGCTCCAGTCCCCAATGCCCGAGTAGCGGCGAGAGCAAACCAGTGGTCAGCGGGCGGCGTGGATCACCGAGCGGCAGTTCGGACGGCCAGGCGAGATCGGGATCGGTCAGGATGATGACCGCACCCCCTGCCCGGACCCAGGCGTCGAGATCGGCAAGATCGGCGGGGGCCATGGCCCGCGGTTGGGCGAGGAGGACGATATCGGGACTTTCTGCGGCCAGATTTTCCAGGCTGTCAACCGCAACGATCTCATATTGGTTCTGCCAGTAGCGGTAGATCGGAGCGGGCTCGGAGCCACCGGACAGAATCGATTCCATCGAAGCCCCCTCACCCCAGATCAGCGGCAGGCTTGTCATCAGCTGGATGCTGGGCCTGACCTGCGGGTCGCCGGGCGGGGAGTCTGCGGCGGTGCATTGTGCCAGAGCCAGTAGCGCCACCAGCGCCGACGGCACCGTCTGCCAGAAGCCTCGCAACTAGCGCCGCTCCCGATCCATCGGTGCATCGAGATTCGGGTCGGGTTTCAAATCGGGAACCGTTTGCCCGGGCAAATTCGCCGCCGGCTTTTGCGCTCCCGATTTTCCCGCCCCCGATGCCGGAGCCGGGGTGATGCCCAATTCCGCCAACGGCTCGGCGGGATTTTCCTCCGGATTGCTGACCAGTGGCGGGGCAGCGCCTGTTCCGTCAGCCTGCATTTCCTCGACCACGGTCTTTTCATCGCTGGCCCGCTGAATCACGAAATTGGCGACGCTGACCAGCAACAGCACAGCAGCCAGACCGACTACGCCCACCTGAATCCGCTGCATCGTGTCCTGACGGCTGCTATTTTGTATTTTCTTATCCATTTTGATCAAGCCACGGGAAAACCGGCAGCCCCTTTTCCTTGAGCCATGCCGCGTTGTAGAGCGAGGACAGATAGCGGAATCCGGTATCGCACAAGATGGTTGCAACTTGGCTGCCCGGCCCGAGCTCCTTGCCGAGCGCAATCGCGCCAGCGACATTGATGCCCGATGACAGGCCGAGGCACAGTCCTTCTTCCATCAACAGCCGCTCGACCCAGACCAAAGCTTCTTCGTCAGAAATCCGGTATTGCCGGTCGATCGGCGCATCTTCCAGATTGCCGGTGATCCGGCCCTGCCCGATACCCTCGGCAACGCTATTGCCCTCGGACTTGAGCTCGCCATGGGCATAATATTCATAGAGCGCCGCGCCATGCGGGTCGGACAGGGCGATCGTCACCTTCTCGTCTTTGGCCTTCAGCCCCATGCCAACGCCAGCCAGCGTACCGCCGGTGCCGACGGCGCAGGTAAAGCCGTCGATCCTGCCGTCCATCTGGGTCCAGATTTCTTCCGCCGTCGTTTCGATATGGGCCCGACGGTTGGCGACATTGTCAAACTGGTTGGCCCAGACCGCCCCTTCGGTTTCTTCCGCCAGACGGCGCGAGGTGTGCACAAAATGCGCGGGATTGGAATAAGGCGCAGCGGGAACGGTGATCAGCTCAGCCCCGAGCGCACGCAGCGTGTCCATTTTTTCCCGGCTCTGGGTTTCGGGCATGACGATGGTCGACTTATAGCCCTTGGCATTGGCGACCAGCGCAATCCCGATCCCGGTATTGCCCGCCGTCCCCTCGACAATCCGGCCGCCGGGCTTGAGCAGGCCGCGTTCCTCGGCGTCCTGGATGATATAGAGCGCGGCACGGTCTTTTACCGACGCGCCGGGATTGGCAAATTCGCACTTGCCGTAAATGTCGCAGCCGGCTTCGGCGCTGGGGCCAGCGAGGCGGACGAGCGGTGTGTTGCCGATCAGGGCGAGACTGTTGGGAGCTATTGTCATATTCGTCTAATAGGCGTGGCGAGTGAGCACCGCAAGAAGGGCTTGCTTGCAAGATAAAAAGCAGGACTTTGTCGAAACAGGGTCACACGGTTCACACCCCCTATTGCGGAATGAAATTGTCTCCTGCCGGCGTGCGAAACGGGCACATCCGGCAAGAGACAGGACAAGCGGGCAAAATCATTCATGCGACACAATATGCCCGGTCAGCGTCGCTGTAGGAAAGCGTTTTCCTGCGAGACAGCGCGCCAGGCTTAGCCGCTGATCGACTTCGCGGAAGCCATGCCGGGCGCTTTGGACTTGCCGCCGATTTTGTCGCGGACCATTTTTTCTATCCGTTCGCCAATCTTCTTGTCGACATTATTCCAATATTCAAACGCACGGACGAGGACTTTCTCGCTGACGCCATCGGCAAGATGACCGGCGACATTGGCAACGAAGCGATCACGCTGTTCGTCATCCATCACTTCGCGGACCAGCGTTCCGGCCTGGCTCCAGTCGTCATCTTCCTCACGCAATGTATATGCGGAGCGCACCATGTCGCCGTCCGTGTGCCACAGGCCCGCCTCGGGGCCGGGCTCGGGTTGCGCGGACGGGCCGCCATAGGAATTGGGCGCATAGACCGGATCCACCGCATTCTGAGTCCGCAGCGCTCCATCCTTGGTATAGCTGTGGACCGGGCAGCGCGGTGCGTTGACCGGAATCTGCGCAAAATTGACGCCAAGCCGGGCTCGATGGGCGTCGGCATAGGCAAAACCCCGCGCCAGCAACATCTTGTCCGGCGACAGGCCAATGCCCGGGACGATATTGTTGGGCTGGAAGGCGAGTTGCTCGATCTGCGTGTGAAAATCGACCGGATTTTCGTCCAGCACCAGCTTGCCCACCTCAATCAGCGGATAATCGGCGTGCGGCCAAGTCTTGGTCAGATCGAACGGATTGATGCGATAGGTCTTGGCGTCTTCGTAGGGCATGATCTGCCACTTGAGCGTCCAGCTGGGTCCATCGCCTTTGTGGATCGCATCAAACAAATCGCGACGATGATAATCGCTGTCCTCGCCCGCTTTTTTAACCGCCTCGTCTTGCGTCAGATGGGCGTTGCCGCTCTCGTCTCCGACATCGGTATGGAAGTGGAACTTGACCCAGAATTTCTCGCCCTCTGCATTCACCAGCATATAAGTGTGGCTGGAATAACCGTTCATCTCGCGCCAGTTCTTCGGCACGCCGCGATCTCCCATCAAATAGGTGACTTGATGCGCGCTTTCGGGTGAAAGTGTCCAGAAATCCCACATCATGTCATGGTCGCGCAGACCATTGTCGGCGCGCCGCTTCTGACTGCGGATAAAATTCTGAAACTTGATCGGATCGCGGACAAAGAAGATCGGCGTGTTGTTGCCAACCATGTCGAAATTGCCCTCTTCGGTGTAGAATTTGACGCTGAAACCGCGGGGATCTCTCCACGTGTCAGGGCTTCCCCTTTCCCCCGCCACGGTCGAGAAGCGCATGGCGACATCGGTCTTGACGCCGGGCTGGAACAGCTGCGCCTTGGTGTATTTGGAGACATCGTTAGTGGTTTCAAAATGACCAAAAGCGCCCGAGCCCTTGGCGTGCGGCTGGCGTTCGGGAATGCGTTCCCGATTGAAATTGGCCATCTGCTCGATCAGATAATGGTCATGCAAGACGATCGGCCCGTCGCTGCCGACGGTTAGCGAATGTTCGTCGCTCTGAACACGGATACCGCCATCGGTGGTAGTGGCGGGAGCGGCTGGTTTTTTGTCGGCCATGATGATTTACCTTATTTCGGAACGTTGTTCCAATAGGTACGATCCATCAGACTGATGGTTCCCTCGGTGATGCTTGCAAACATCACGCACCGGAAATTGATCAGCTAGCCGCGAGAAATGATATTTCCGGCGATTAGCCAGCCAAATCAAATTTCTCCGGCACCATTTTTGCCAATATTTTGTCGCAGCCTTCGCTGTTGCGCTGGAAGCAGTCATGCGCTTTCATCGCTTGATAATGCGCAACCAGCGCGGGCCAGCGGGACTTGTCGGGCAGACCGGCGAGCATATCAGTCTGGGCGATCTGTGCGGCGACCGCGATATCGGCGATGGTGATTGAATCGCCGATAAAATGGGCACGGCCATCGAGATACTGCTCGAGATAGTCCCACAGCGGCGGCAGTTTTTCGTTCCAGGTCTTGCGCGCCGTCTCGAGATCCGGCTGCTTGCGCTGGAACAGATTGAAAATGATCGGCCGGAACAGGCCCAGACCGCCGGCCATCGCCATGCCGGTGTCGGCATATTCCTCCAGCCACAGCGCCCGGCCATAGTCGAACGGATCGGCGGGATAGACAGCAGGGTCGGGCTGACGCTTTTCCAGATAGCCGCAGATCGCGGAGCTGTCGGTGAGTGTGCCTTCGGGACCGTCTTCGGCGATGTCCCGGTCGCGCAGCGACGGGATGCGGCCGAGCGGGCTGATTTGTTTATACCAGTCCGGCATGTCCATGACGCTGACATCCTCGCAATCATAATCGAGTCCCTTGAGCGCCATCACCGCCTCAACCTTGCGCTGGAAGGGGGACAGAGGCGAGCCGTAGAGGATAAGAGATGCGGTCATGGATGGTGGGTCTCCTGTGTATTGGGGGTCTTAGTAAGAAAAAGTCTGGTCGACAGTGGCTTCCGACAAGGTCCATAGCTTCTCGGCATTACCCGGATCAACCGCATAGGACCGGACGCTCCCGCTGGGGTCGTCATCATCGACCGCTGCGACATGGCAATCTTCCAGATAGACGCCGCCGCGGCCTGCAAGCTCCGGCGCGGTTGCGGCGTAGCAGCTGGTTGCGGCACCCTGCTCCACCGTCTTGAATGTGAAGTTCTCTCCGGCATTGTCTTCCATCCGTTTGAGCAGCATCGCCATATCTTCTTCGGTCAGATGACGACCGAGATTGGTCCGGATGCCGCCCGGATGGACAGCCAGCGCATGAACGCCCTGGCCGGCCAGCCGCTTTTCCAGACCGACGGTGAACATGATATTGGCGGTCTTCGCCTGCCCATAAGCGAGCCACTTGTCATAGTCCCGCTCTTCAAAATGCGGGTCATCAAAATGCACCGTGTCGAAATGATGGCCGCGCGAGCTGAGATTGACGATGCGGGCATACCCGCCATTTTTTGCGGCTTTGAGAAGGGCCGGCAGCAGCAGATTGGTGAGCAGGAAATGCCCGATATGATTGGTGCCGAATTGCAACTCCAGACCATCACCGGTGGTCATATGCGGAGAGGCCATCACCCCGGCATTGTTGATCAGCAGATCAATCTGGTCATGCTGGACCAGAAAAGCCTCGGCAAAAAACCCGATGCTGGCCATCTTGCCCAAATCGCATTCCATCAGTTCGATATCGGCATCGGGAACGGAAGTTTTGATTTCCGCCACCGCCGCTTCGCCTTTGGCCATATCGCGGACCGGAATGATAATCTGCGCGCCTTTCGCTGCCATCGCCCGCGCGGTTTCCTGACCGATCCCGGAGGCACCGCCGGTGATCACCACCAGCTTGCCGGTGAGGTCGATGCCGTCGAGCACTTGGTCTGCGGTGGTGGTGGCGCCAAAATTGCTGCGGTCGGTCATCGGTCTCTCCTGGGTGTTTCCAACCCTTTATGACCCCGCAACCAGCCAATGAAAAGACACATTCCGCTAAGCCAGCCTAATGCAAACGCATGGACCCCTTTGACATATGCGAACATCGGACTAGCTTGATCTCTCAAGACGGAAAATGGGAGGGAAAGAAATGGTGTCAAATCTGTTCAAGGAATGTCTGGCCGATGTCTATAACGGCGAAGTCACCGGCGAAGCCGCATTTGAGCATATGCTCGGATCCGCCGAGACCGGCGAACAATCCTACATCATCGGCACTTTGTTTCAGTTCGAGACCGAAGGGAAGGCGATCCTGCGTCCATTGCTGACCCGATGCGGGCTGTCGATCCAGGAAGGAAATGAGGCCCGCACCGGCGCGAAAGCCGCCAGCGAGCAGATGAGCGCGCTGCCTTGGTCCGAACGCTTTGCCGCGTTTCATGACATGGTGAAGGCAAATTATCTACCGCGTTACGAAGAGCTTGCTGCTCTGGTCTCTGCCGAAGAAGATGCGGAAGCCGCCCACATTGCAGCCTTTATGGGCGAGCATGAACGGGCATTGCTGCAATTGGCGGCTAATATTGTCGCCGGTACGCCAGACCCTGCCGCACCGGTAGCAGCCTTGCTCCATTTTCCCTTGCCTCCGCCCGGTTGAACCGGCTCGAGTTGACAGGCTAGGTTTTCCGGCACCAGTATCGCTGACCTGCGTCGATGGTCGGTCAGACGAAGTTGGGATAGGCATAGACATCTCCCTCAACGGAGAGGTAAAAGGCGCTATTCATGCAAAGGCAAGAATTCCGCCTTTTGTTCACCCATATTCAATCCCAACCGCATCCGCCGCCTGCTTCGCCAGCACCCGCGCCACGTCTGTATCCGCCGCCGTCGCCAGCGCCACCGCCATCCGCCGATAGGGCCTGGTCACCGGCTTGCCGAATATCCGCACATCTACTTCCGCGCCTTCGCTGCCCAGCGCCAGCGCTTCTGCCACGCCGGTAAATTCAAAACTCTCGCTATCCCGGGCCGCCAAAATCACCGCACTGGCGCTGGCTGGTGCGGTTAGCGCGATATGCGGGATCGGCAGGCCCATGATGGCGCGGGCGTGGAGGTCGAATTCGCTGAGATTCTGGCCAATCAGAGTCACCATGCCGGTGTCATGGGGACGCGGACTGAGTTCTGAAAAAATGACTTCGCCGGATTTGGTGACGAAAAACTCGACCCCGAACAGGCCCCATCCCTTGCCATCGCCGGCGAGATTTTCGACGACCTTGCGCGCCATATCCTGGGCCGAGGCGAGCGCCGCATCGGTCATCGCCGCCGGTTGCCAGCTTTCCTGATAGTCGCCGCGTTCCTGCCGGTGGCCAATCGGCAGGCAGAAAAGCACGCCGTCGCGGGTGCGGACGGTGAGCAGGGTGATCTCGTAATCAAAGTCGATAAATTGCTCGACGATCACCCGCGCCCGGTCGCCGCGCATATTGGCGACCGCGTAATTCCAGGCGGTTTCCAGATCATCCTCGCGGTCGACCTTGCTCTGGCCCTTGCCGGAGGAGGACATCACCGGCTTGATCACCAGCGGCAGGCCGATATCGGCGGCGGCACTGGCGACTTCGGCAAAGCTTTCGGCATAATGATAGCGGGAGGTGGTCAGGCCCAGGTCCCTGGCCGCGACATCGCGGATCGCATCGCGGTTCATCGTCAGCTGGGTGGCACGAGCCGACGGCACGATGTGGAAGCCGTCGGCCTCCATGTCTGCCAGGATTTCGGTGCGGATCGCCTCGACCTCGGGCACGATCAGGTCTGGCTGGTGCTTTTCGATCGCCGCGCGCAGCTTGCCGCCGTCGAGCATCGAGAAGGTCTCGCTGGCGTCCGCGACCTGCATCGCCGGCGCATGGTCATAGGCATCGCAGGCGATCACATAGGCGCCGAGCCGCTTGGCCGAGATGGTGAATTCGCGGCCCAGTTCGCCGGAGCCGAGCAGCAGGATTTTTTTGGTGAAGGTCATGGGGTGAACCATAGCCAAAGCAAAACGGCTCGTCATCCTGAACTTGTTTCAGGACCTCATAACTCTTACCACCATCTTCCGGTTCAGACAGCCGGGGTCCTGAAACAAGTTCAGATTGACGAAAAGTGAAGAGCCCCCTCACCCTTGCCGCACAATCCATAGCAAAATTCGCGCACTTTACCGACTGACCTCAAAAATAATTTGATATATTATATCATAACTCCTATTTGGCATCCAGAAACTGATTCTCCCCCCTCTTTCCAGATGAGTATTCGTGTGAAAAAACTGCTGCTGATTACCGCCGCCGCCCTTGTCGTTCTTGTTGTTCCCGCCGTCGCCCAAAGCGCCGATACCGGTGATACCGCCCAGCCCGATGATGATTTTCATGATGAAGACAGCAAAGAGATCGTGGTCACCGCTCGCTACGTCAAACAGCTGGACATTCTCGCTGGCACATCGGTGCTGTCGGGCGAGGACCTGGCGCAGGACTTGCGCGGGCAGATTGGCGATTCTCTGACCAGCATGGCCGGGATCAGCGCGACCAGCTTTGCGCCGGGCGCTTCCCGCCCCGTTTTGCGCGGCTTTCAGGGCCCGCGGGTGCGGGTGCT
This sequence comes from Sphingomonadales bacterium, assembly GCA_024636595.1. Taxonomy (GTDB): domain Bacteria; phylum Pseudomonadota; class Alphaproteobacteria; order Sphingomonadales; family Sphingomonadaceae; genus Parasphingorhabdus. The sequence continues at coordinate 12,753 of JAGXGT010000168.1, forward strand.
GACCGACGGCATCGGATCGCTTGATGCCTCCAACACTTCCGTCGACCATGCGGTCGCAATTGACCCGCTGACCGCCCAGCGCGTCGAAGTTCTCCGCGGGCCAGCGGTGCTGCTGTTCGGCGGCGACGCGATCGGCGGCGCGGTCAATATTATCGACAAAAGGATTCCGCGCGAAGTACCGGAAGCGCCGTTTCACCTCGATGCGCTGGCTGGCTATGGCAGCGCTGCCAATGATCGCAGCGCGGCGGGTTCGCTCGACGTGCCGCTGACCTCAACGCTGGTTTTCCACGTCGATGGCAGCGCCCGCAAGACCGATGATGTCAGGATTGGCGGCTATGTGCTCTCCCCTGCCCTGCGCGGAGAATTGCTTGATGCGGCGACGCTGGCGGCCGACGGCGGTGATGCCGCAGGAGCGGCCCAATTGACCGACCGCGCCAATCAGAGTGGTACCGTGCCCAATACCGCTAGCCTGACCAAGACCGCCGCCGCCAGCCTCGCCTATATCGGCGATGGCGGTAGCCTAGGCTTTTCGGTCAGCCGCTACGAGAGCGACTATGGTGTCCCCGCAAGACCCGGCCTCGACACCGGCCCGCAAGCACCGCCGGTCACGATCGGCCTCAAGCAAAATCGTGCCGATCTGCGCGCGTCCGCCGATCTGCCGGGCTTTTTCGAGAATATCACGCTGCGTGCGGGCTATTCCGACTATCAGCATACCGAATTTGAAGGCTCGGAGGTCGGCACGATCTTCAAGGTCAAGGGCGTCGAGAGCCGTCTGGAACTGACCCAGGCCGCGCGTGGCGGCTGGCGCGGGGTGATCGGCGCGCGATTGCTCGCTCGCGATTTCAACGCGATCGGCGAGGAAGCCTTTGTCCCCAAGAACAGCATCGAAGGTGCGGCGATCTTCACGCTGCAGGAGCTGGAACTCGGCGAGCTGCAACTAGAAGGTGCAGCGCGCTTCGACCAGACCGCGATCCGGGCGCCGGTAGTCAATTTTGACCGCAGTTTCGGGACCTTCTCGGGTGCTTTTGGCGTTGCCTATTTGCCGGGAGAAGCCGGTTTGAAATTCGGGATCAACCTGTCGCGCTCGGCCCGCGCGCCGTCTGCCGAGGAACTGCTGTCCAACGGCCCGCATGTCGCGACCGAAGCGTTTGAAATCGGCAACCCGAATTTCACCACCGAGAAAAGCTGGGGCGGCGAACTTTATGCGCGCTACAATGATGATATCTTTGCCGTGAGCGCGACCGTCTACGGCAACCTGTTTTCCGACTATATTTTCGAAGCAGAAACCGGAGCGGTCGAGGACGGTCTGCCGGTTTTCCAATATTTTCAGCAGGACGCGACCTATTATGGCTTCGAAGCATCCGGCTCCGCCAAATTTGCCACGGTCGGGGACTTTGGCCTGACCGCCAATATGGTGACTGACCTCGTCCATGCAAATATCGATAACGGCGGCGGCCCGATCCCGCGCATTCCTCCGTTCCGCGCGCTGGGCGGGCTGGAAGCCAACAGCGACTATTTTGACCTGCGCGGCGAAGTCGAATGGTCGGCCAGCCAGAACCGCGTCGCGACCTTTGAAACGCCGAGCGACAGTTTCACGATGGTCAACGCCTCGGCGGCCTGGCGGCCATTCGGCAAGGGCGGCAATCTGACCCTGCTCGCCTCGGCCAATAATATTTTTGATGTGAACGCCCGCCGTCATGCGTCGTTCACGAAAGACTATGTACCGCTGTCCGGACGTGATATTCGCGTGAGTGCAAAGTTCAGTTTTTAGGATATTTTGAAATGCAGAAAATTACCGCAGCGATCTTGATTTCTACCATGGTTTTGCTCAGCGCTTGCGCCACCGTCAAAGGTGTCGGCAAGGACATCGAATCGGTTGGCCAGGCTGGCCAGGAAGCGATTGACTGATCACGGTTAGTCCTGAGCTTGTCGAAGGACGCCTATCGTCGAGAAGCGTGGTTCGGCAAGGCACGGCCTTAGGCCAGCACGGGGTGCTGGCTTAAGGTCTTGGCCACTAACGGAATACAGGCTCACCGTCAGGGCAAGACTATTTCACGTTTCTTCCTGCGGTCGGTGAACCACATGATCAGCAGCGAGACTTCGTAGAGCAGGATCAGCGGAATTCCCAGCATCAGCTGTGACACCACGTCTGGCGGGGTCAGGATTGCGGCCAACGCAAAGGCACCGACAATCATATAGCGGCGGATGCCCTTTAGCTGATCGCGAGTGACAATGCCCGCCCGGTTGAGCAGCAGCAGCAGGACCGGCAGCTGGAAGCAGACTCCAAACGCCAGGATGAACTGCATCACCAGTGACAGATAATCGCCCATCGCCGGCAAGGCTTCCTGTTGCAGTCCGCCGACCGGGCCTTCAAATCCGAGAAAGAATTTGAACGCGGTCGGCATGACGATGAAATAGGCCAGCGATGCGCCAGCTATGAACAGGAGCGGCGTCGCGATGAGAAAGGGCAGAAACGCCTTTTTCTCGCGGGCATAGAGGCCGGGCGCGACAAACGCCCAAAGCTGGTTGGAAATGATCGGGAAGGCCAGGAAAAAGGCCGCAAACATCGCCACCTTGATCTCGACGAAAAAGGCTTCGTAAAGCTTGGTGTAGATCAGCTTGCCCTCGCCAGCCGGGAAGGCATCGGTGAGCGGTTGTACGAGAATGCCAAAAATCTCATCGGCGAAAAATATGCTGATCAGAAACGCCACGGTCAGCGCGGCCACCGACCATAACAATCGCTGCCGCAACTCGATCAGATGCTCGATCAGCGGTGCCTTGCTTTCATCCAGATCCCGCTTGCTTTGATCGTTCATGGCTTGGCATCGCCTGCCGGTGGCAGATCGGGCCGGTCGTCGATCGGATCTGACGGTTCGGACTTGTCCGAAGGCGGTCCGTCCAGCGGTTCCATCCGTGGCTCTTCGGCTGTGTCATCGACCGGAACAGCAGGATGCTCGCTCATGATCCTTTCGTTTTCAGACGCCCATTTCTTCTCCATTTCCTGAAGCTCGGCTTCGCGGACCATGGCATCCAGCCCGGTGCGGAAATTGGCCATAACACCCCGCGCCTTGGCCATCCATCTACCCGCTGTCGCCAGCGCGCGCGGCAATTCCTTGGGTCCAATGACGACAGTGGCAATGATCGCGATAATCGCGATCTCCGATATGGAAAGGTCAAACATATATTATGTGGGCCTCAGTCCAAAGACCGGCCAGATCAACCAGCCGTCTTGTCAGCGGTCTTGCTGGTCTCAGTCGGCGTGTCGGCAGTCTTGCTGTCAATCTGGGGGGCCTGCGGGGCAGGCTTGGCCGCGTTTGCCTCTTCCTCGGTGATGCCCTGCTTGAAAGAGCGTATGCCCTTGCCGACATCGCCCATCATTTCAGAAATTCGGCCGCGACCAAACAGAATCAGGACTAGGGCCGCTACTATTAGAATCTGCCAAATACTCGGTTGCATGCGATATTCTCCTTATGCGACCTATTTAAGCGCTTTCGCCATGGTTTTCCAGCAAAACACCATCATCGTCTGCAAACTCTTGCTCTGGGGACTCTTTCGCATCCTCCTCGGCCTCGGTTTCCGCTTCGGCATCGGCTTCCATTTGCTCGAGCGCCAGATCGACGGGATCCAGCAATCCTGCCGCCCTCAGTTCATCAATGCCGGGCAGATCCTTGCGGCTCTGCAGACCGAAATGGGTCAGAAATTCCGCCGTGGTCGCATAGATCAACGGCCTGCCCGGTACTTCGCGGCGGCCCGCCGGGCGCACCCAGCCGGCTTCCATCAGCACATCAAGTGTACCCTTCGCAACCTGAACGCCCCGAATGGCCTCGATTTCTGCGCGACTAACCGGTTCATGATAGGCGATGATCGCCAGCGTCTCCATGCCGGCGCGGCTGAGCTTACGCAGTTCAGCCCGTTCGCGGCGCAACAGGTGCGAAAGATCCTGCGCGGTCTGAAAATGCCAGCGGTCGCCGGTTTTGATCAGGACGATGCCGCGATGCTGGAAATCCTGCTGCAGGTCCGCCAATATCTGGCGAATATCCAGCTCATCGCCGACATAAGCCCGGATATCGGCAATCGTCATCGGCTTTTCCGAGGCGAACAGCGTCGCCTCGACCGCCCGTTTGCCGATGTCCATGGTTTCGGGTGCCAGTTCGATCAGGCTGCTGTCTTCCCGGTCATGCTCGTCCATCTGTTGTCGCCTTTATCCTGAGCGGTGCAAAACTGCCTTCCTGCTGCAGCTCCAATTTGCCCTGCCGGGCCAGTTCCAGTGTCGCCAGAAAGCTCGACGCGAGCGCCGATTTGCGCAGTTCGGGCGGCGCGCCGGGGGGCAGGAAATGGCGGATATCCATCCAGTCGATCGCTTCGCCCAGCATCATCGAGACCCGTGCGAGCGCATCCTCGAGCGTCATTACCATCCGCTGCCGGACGATGTGGATCGCCGGCGCGCTGCGTCTTTTGACGCGCGAGTAAGCCGAGATCAGATCATAATATTCCGCCTGCCACTGCCGGTCCTTGACCACCCGCAGGCCTTCCGGTGCACCGCGCATGAAGACATCGCGGCCGATCCTGTCTCTGGCTAGCAGCCGGGCACCGGATTCCCGCATCGCGTTCAGCCGTTCCAGCCGCATTTGCAGCCGCAAAGCCAGTTCCTCGGGCGACGGGTCGATCTCCGGATCCTTGGGCAGCAACAAGCCGGATTTCAAATAGGTCAGCCACGCCGCCATCACCAGATAGTCAGCTGCCAGTTCCAGCCGCAGAGTCTGGGCGCTGGCGATATATTTGAGATATTCCTGGACCAGTTCGAGGATCGATATCTCGCGCAAATCCACCTTCTGGTTGCGCGCCAGCGCGAGCAGCAGATCGAGCGGCCCTTCCCAGCCGTCGATATTCAGGGTCAGCGAATCCTCATCGGATGCGGCCGGGTCTGCCGGGAAAAAAAAGCCCTCGTTCTCCGGCGCGCCGCTCATGCTGCCGCTGCCAACAGTCCGTCACGCCGAGCAAGCAAGTCAGGCAGCGCATCCCCGACATCTGTATCCTTGCGGTCAGCGATCGTCGCCATGGCACGATCCAGTCGCTGCTGTGTTTTGTCGGACATTGGCTTGAGCCGTTCGGCAATCCCGATCATATCGTCCATTTTCGCCCAGCAGTTGAGCGCGATATCGCAGCCCGCGACCTGCGCCCGTTCGGCTCGCTCCGGCACGGTGCCGGATAGCGCCTCCATATCGAGATCATCGGTGAACAGCAGACCGTCAAAGCCGATCCGGCCGCGAATGATGTCCTGAATGACGGTTTTCGACAGCGTCGACGGCTGCTCGGCATCCCAGGCGGTAAACAGCAAATGGCCGGTCATGCCCATCGGCGCCTGGTTCAGCGTCTTGAATGGCGCGATATCAAGTTCCAGCTCTTCGTCGCTGGCGGTGACCGTCGGTAAAGCCTTGTGCGTATCGACGCTGGTCCGGCCGTGGCCCGGCAGATGCTTGACGACACCGACAACGCCGCCGCGCTGCAGTCCGTCCAAGATCGCCCGGCCCAGCGCCGCAACCCGCATCGGCTCGCTACCCAAGGCGCGGTCGCCAATAACATTGTCGGCATCCGGCTGGCGGACATCTAGCAGCGGATGGCAATCGACGGTGATGCCCACTTCGCTGAGGCTGACAGCAATCGCCTGGGCATTGAGCCGCGCCGCCTCGATCGCGGTGGCAGGCGCGATGTCATAAAGCTTGTCGAATATCTCCCCTGCCGGGAATTTTGGCCAGACCGGTTCCTGCATCCTGGCGACACGGCCGCCTTCCTGATCGATCAGGATCGCCAGATCGTCACGTCCATGGATCGTGCGGAGTTCATCGGTCAGCGCCCGGAGCTGCGCTTTGCTTTCGATATTGCGGCCAAAAATAATATAGCCCGCAGGGTCGCAGTCGCGGAAAAATGCCTTTTCTGCGGCGGTCAGGCTCAGGCCCATGATGCCAAAAACCGCCGGTGTCATAGCCATAATATACTCTTCTCACGCAACATATCTTACACTTGCGCCGTTTCGCAGCCGGGTAAAGGCGAAAGCGCCCTTATCCACAGCGCTTCAACCATCTATTCGGCCCGCACTAGCGAACGACGAGGCAGCTTTCACCCGCAGCCTTGAGATTATTGCAGATCTGCTGCGCCGCCTCGCGGCTGGGTGCCACTGCGTTCAACCGGTATATCGTGCCACCATCCAGCTTGCCGGGAATGATCTTTTTCGGCAGCGAGTCTATCGCTTCAAACCGCCGCGCATAGCCCGACCAGCTGTTGTCGGCGAGGCTGGCGGAGCTGAAGGCACCGAGCTGGATAAGCGCGGATCCCGCTGCGTCTGCCGCTGGTGCCGCATCCGGCTTGCGGATCGGCGCTTCGGTAGCGACTGGATTGCCCAGTTGTGCCGGTGTTTCCTGACCTTCGCTGGCGGCGAAGCTGGCATCGCCCTCGCCTTCAAACTGCCGCGCCTGCGGATCGTCGGGACGGACTTTATAGTCGCCTTCCTGAGCCGTGATCAGTTCGCCGGTGCCATCCAGACCGCCACCGTCCCGGTTCTGCAGCCAGTAAATGCCGCCAACGATTGCTGCGAGCAAGAGCAAGCCTGCGCCGACGAACAGCGCCACCCGGATCGGCGAATATTCGTCGCCGTCGTCATAATCTTCAGCGGATTCCAGCCAGGGGAGACGTTCTTCTTCGTCCAGATCAAGACTGTCGCGGTTGGTATCTGACATTATATGCTCCGTTAGCCAAAGGGCCGATCACATCGATTCTGCGGCCTCGACACCCATCAGCGCGAGACCATTTTTGATAGTCTGCCCGATATTCTTGGCTAAGAAAAGCCTCGCCGATGTCATTTCGGGGTCGTTAACCATTATGATCCGCTTCTCAGGCCGGTCATTGCCGAGATTATAAAAGCCGTGAAAAGCGGCGGCCAGGTCATTGAGATAGAATGCGACTCGGTGCGGTTCACGCGATGCTGCTGCTGATTCGATGATCCGCGGGAACTGCGCGGCCATCTTGACCAGGTCCATCTCCTCTTCGCCGAGACGGTCGAGATGGGCGGCCGACGGTGTCACGCCTTCGTCCGCTCCCTTGCGCAAGGTCGACTGAATCCGGGCATGGGCATATTGGACATAGAAGACCGGATTGTCGCGCGATGCTTCCATCACCTTGGCGAAGTCAAAGTCCATCTGGGCATCCGCCTTGCGGGTCAGCATGGTGAAACGCACGGCGTCCTTGCCGACTTCTTCGACCATATCGGCAATGGTGACAAAATTGCCCGAGCGTTTGGACATTTTCTCAGGTTCGCCATTGCGCAACAGACGCACCATCTGCACCAGCTTCACGTCGAATTTGGTCTTGCCCTCGGTCAGCGCGGCCACCGCCGCCTTGATCCGCTTGACCGTGCCGCTGTGGTCGGCACCCCAGATATCGATCAGCTCGTCGGCGGTCTGCGCCTTTTGAAAATGATAGGCGAGATCGCCGCCGAAATAGGTCCAGCGGCCGTTGGATTTCTTGATTGGCCGATCCTGATCATCACCAAATTGGGTGGACCGGAACAGCGGCAGTTCGACCGCTTCCCAATCCTCGATCACCTTGCCCTTGGGCTGCTCGAGCACACCGTCATAGACCAGATCGCGGGACCGCAGATCGGCTTCGGCAATTTCCGCCTTGCCAGCTTCGTGCAGCTCTGCCTCGGACGAGAAGACATCGTGCCGGATGCCGAGCATGGCCAGATCGGAACGGATCATGTCCATCATCTTGGCCACCGCCGCCTTGCGGAAGATCAGCAGCCATTCGGACTCGTCCGCATCTTTATAGGTATCGCCAAATTCGGCAGCGAGAGCTTTTCCGACAGGCTTGAGATAGTCGCCGGGATAAAGACCCTCGGGTATCATCCCGATCTCTTCACCGAGCGCCTCCAAATAGCGGAGATGCGCCGAACGGGCGAGCGTGTCGACCTGCGACCCGGCATCATTGACATAATATTCGCGGATGACTTTGTGACCCACGGCCTGGAGCAGGTCAGCCAGCGCATCGCCGACAACCGCACCGCGACAATGGCCCATGTGCATCGGGCCAGTTGGATTAGCGGAAACATATTCGATATTGACGGTAACGCCCTTGCCCTTGTCGGACCGGCCATATTCGTCGCCCATTTTTTCGATTTCAAGCAGTTCGCCGAGCAGTATCGATGAGGCCACCCGCAGGTTGATAAAGCCGGGCCCGGCAATATCCACCGCTTGCACATCGTCCAGCGCAGCAAGCTTTTCGACAATTTTCTCGGCCAGATCGCGAGGCTTCATGCCAGCCGCTTTCGATAACACCATCGCAGCGTTGGTCGACAGGTCGCCGTGCGAAGGATCGCGCGGCGGCTCCAGAGTCACGTTCGACCGGTCAATTCCGGGCGGCAGTGTCCCAGCATCGGTCAAATCATCCAATATCGCATCAATATGGTTCTGGAAAATATGGAACAGCATGATTGGTTCAATTCGTCATAGAAAAAGGGGCCCGAGTTGTTCAGGCAGATTTACTCTTACGGTCCGGCGACTCTATCGGGTAGCGTTATACTGCAACTGCGCCGGGGTGAGCTGAAAACCGATGAGCAGCTCGAAGGAGGCGCGGGTCACGGCTGCCTTGATCGCCGGGTCAGCCAGCGGGTCGAGCGCCGCATC
>JAGXGT010000169.1 GCA_024636595.1 Sphingomonadales bacterium
AATTTGGGCTTACCTATCTCACTAGCCATGCGGCCCTCCGTATATACATGATGTATATACGTCAAAGCGAATGCGCGGTCAATCAGGCCGGCTCGACAAAATCGGCCTGCACAATCGCCGGATCATTCCGCATATCGATCGCGATCACCGGCACCATGAATTTCTTGCCGTTGGCGCGTTCGATTTCGATGACATCGCCGGCGCCAAATTCGTAGATGGCGAAGATCTTGCCCAGTTCCTCGCCAGCGTCAGAGACGCAGCGCAGGCCGATGATGTCGATATGGTAAAATTCGTCTTCGTCCAGTTCCGGCAAGGCGGAGCGGGGGACGGTCAGTTCGGTGCCGCGGGCGGCTTCGGCGCCGTTGCGGTCGGTGATTTCGGCGATCCGCGCAATTGCACCCATTTTGTGGGGCTTCACCGATTTCAGCGTCAATTTGCCGTCGTTGAAGCTTTTGTGCACGGTCAGGCTGTCGATACTGTCGCAGAACAGCTTGAGTCGGACTTCGCCAGCGATCCCGTGAGCCCCGATAATGACGGCGAGCGGGACAGGTTTGTCGGGCGTGGACGTCATAAGCCCCTCCGGTCCAGATGAGGAATTGGCGTGGGGGCGATATGTGAATATCGCTCGCATAGCGAAGCATCGGCTTCGCCAAACCCCACCCCAACCCCTCCCTTGAAAGGGAGGGGCTCAGACATTAGCTTTCAGCCTTTTCAGCGTCAGCAGCAGGCGCTTCTTCTTTTTTCGCTTCTTCAGCAGCAGGAGCCTCGTCAGCCTTGGCTTCCTCAGCAGCAGGAGCCTCGTCAGCCTTGGCTTCCTCAGCAGGCTTTTCTTCTGCCTTTGCTTCTTCAGCAGGAGCGGCTTCAGCGGTTGGGGCTTCTTCAGCGGCAGCCTCTGGAGCAGCGGCGTCTTCAGCTGGTGCTTCTTCTACCGGTGCAGGAGCCGCAGCGGCTTCCTTGGCGGCTTCTTCTGCAGCAGCGGCTTTTTCGGCTTTTTCTTCCAGACGCTCGGTGGCTTTTTCACCCGGCTTGGCTTTGTTCGGGTTGTTGCGCGCTTCGCGCTTCAGCAAACCGGCGGCATCGAGGAAACGGGCAACGCGGTCCGAAGGCTTTGCGCCCTGATCGAGCCAATGTTTCGCACGCTCGGTGTCGAGAACTACGCGCTTCTCGTCATCCTTTGCGAGCAGCGGGTTATAGCTGCCGACCCGTTCGATGAACTTGCCGTCGCGCGGTGCACGGACGTCGGCGACGACGATCTTGTAATAAGGGCGTTTCTTGGATCCGCCGCGGGACATTCTGATTGCTACTGCCATTGTAAATAAACCTTTCTTAAAATACGAAAATTCAAATTGTTATAGTCATTTTTTCTTGTTCAATAAATTTGCCAGATCCGGGGGAAGTCCGCCGGGAGACATGTCGGGAAGCCCTGGCATGCCGGACATGCCGCCGCCCTGCCCGCCCATACCGGCACCAGCGGCTCCGCCGCCGCCACCGAACATCGACATCAGCCCCTTGATTCCGCCCATCTTCTTGATGCGCTTCATCGCCTTGGCCATTTCCTGATGCATTTTGAGCAGCTTGTTGACGTCCTGCACGGTCGTGCCGGAGCCGATCGCGACCCGCCGCTTGCGCTTAGCGTTCAGAAGGCCGGGCCGCACCCGTTCTTCCTTGGTCATTGAGCCGATGATCGCATCCATGCGTCCGAGCACTTTCTCGTCCATCGCGCCGCCGGCCATCGCCGCCTTGGCCTTTTTCATGCCGGGCATCATCGACGCAAGCGCACCAAGACCGCCCATTTGTGTCATTTGCCGCAATTGGGTGCGCAGATCGTTGAGATCGAACTGGCCCTTGAGCATTTTCTCGGCGAGCGCTTCGGATTCTTCCTTGTCGACGACCTGAGCGGCTTTTTCGACCAGGCTGACAACATCGCCCATGCCCAATATCCGGCCCGCAACGCGTTCCGGATGGAATTCTTCCAAGGCGTCAATCTTTTCGCCGACACCGACAAATTTGATCGGCTTGCCGGTCACCGCGCGCATCGAAAGCGCCGCACCGCCGCGAGCATCGCCGTCCATCCGAGTGAGAACAACACCGGTCAGATTGACCTGATCGGAGAAATTCTGGGCTACATTGACGGCGTCCTGACCGGTCAGTGCGTCGACAACCAGCAGGATTTCCTGGGGTTTGGAGATATCGGCAACCGCCTTCATCTCGTCCATCAATTGCTGATCGACATGCAGCCGTCCGGCAGTGTCGAGCATCAGGACATCAAAGCCCTGTAACTTGGCCGCCTGCAACGCGCGCCGGGCGATCTCGACCGGCTGCTGTCCTGTAACAATCGGCAAGGTGGCGGCGTTGATCTGCTCGCCCAAGACTGCCAATTGTTCCTGTGCGGCCGGACGATTGACGTCAAGCGAGGCCATCATGACCTTTTTATTATCTTTGTCCTTGAGCCGCTTGGCGATTTTGGCGGTCGTGGTCGTTTTACCCGATCCCTGCAAGCCAACCATCATGATGATCGCAGGCGGCGCGACCGATAGTTCAAGCGCACTGACCTCCGAACCGAGCATTTCGGCAAGACCGTCATTGACGATCTTGACCACTTGCTGGCCCGGCGTTACCGATTTGAGGACCGACTGGCCGACGGCTTTCTCGGTTACCTTTTCGACGAAATCCTTGACGACAGGAAGTGCGACATCGGCTTCGAGCAGGGCAATGCGTACTTCGCGCATGGCGCCGCGCACATCTTCTTCGCGCAGGGCACCGCGGCCGCGCAGCTTGTCAAAAACTCCGCCAAGGCGGTCGCTCAACTTATCAAACATGTTCCCGCCTTTCCTTCTTCAAAACAGCCTGTTTTCGGGCCAACGCAAAAAGCGCCGATGGGCGAAACCTCGCTGATCGACGTGTGAGTTTTTCGAACTCTAAACTGGATCGGCAATACCGTCATTGCCTAAGTTGGTAGCCCATTAGTGCAGTTCAGCGAATATCGCAAGTCCGGAATTTCTCGAATATGAACGGGCGTTAACCAGAAATTGAGAACTGGTGGAGCAAAAGACTTGTTCGCAACAGGTGGGATAATAATTATGGCTGGACCAGTAGCCGATCAACATCTCAGGGTAATGAAGAACGGATATAAACTGTCCGTCGGCCGTGATGTGTTGACCGGCGTGATAGTCATCCTTGCGATTCTTATGTTTGCCGGCACTGGCGGCACGGTGGTGACCGACGCCATCAACTCCCTGTCCGGCCACTCCAGGGCCGGCGATAATGTCCTGGTCCCCGCATTCCTGCTCAATATTGCCCTGATTCTATTTGGTTGGCGTCGATACAAGGACCTGACAAAAGAAGTCGAAGAACGGGCCGCAGCCGAACAGCGCGCCAAATCCCTGGCTGTTACCGATCCGCTCACCGGCTTGCTCAATCGTCGCACCATTGGCGAGAGAACGGCGGAAATGATCAGCATCGCCCACCGGAAACAGAAGAGTATCACTTTCATGATGCTCGATCTGGATAACTTCAAAAATATCAACGATGTCCACGGTCACAGCGCTGGCGATGCGGTATTGAAACAGGTGGCCGAGCGTATTTCTAAACTTGTCCCGCCCCACAACCTGCTGGCGCGGCTTGGTGGCGATGAGTTTGCCTGCGCGTTCATTTTTGATCCCGAGCAGCCAAAAATGGTCGAACGGATTGCCGACGACCTGATCGAGGCGATCGCGACGCCGATTGTCGAAAATGGCAACCAGCTCGTGGTCACCACTTCCATCGGGATGTCGCGCTATGACGCCGAATCGGAAGGCGTTGATGCACTGATGCGGCGCGCCGACATCGCCATGTACAGCTCGAAGAAACAGGGCCGGAACCGCCATTGCTGGTTTGATGCCAGCATGGAACAGGAGTTGCAAACGCGCAGTCTGCTGGAAGCGGGAATGCGCATTGGGATTCCCAATGGCGAATTCGCGCCCTATTTTGAACAACAGATAGATCTTGTGACCGGAAAATTGACCGGTTTCGAGATGCTGGCCCGATGGGAGTCCCCGACGCAGGGCTTTATCTCTCCGGAAATATTCATCCCGATTGCGGAAGAAACCGGCATGATCGGCGACCTGTCGATCAACATCATGCGGCAGGCACTGAACAATGCCAAGGACTGGGACCCAACACTGAGCCTCGCGGTCAATATCTCGCCAATCCAGCTGCTTGATCCGTGGCTGGCCCAGAAAATTGTCAAATTGCTGGTCGAAAGCGGGTTTCCGGCAAACCGCCTGGAAATCGAAATTACCGAAAGCGCGCTGTTTGAAAATCTTAGTCTGGCGCAATCGATCGTTGGTAGCCTGAAAAACCAGGGCATTAAAATCGCACTGGATGATTTTGGTACCGGCTACAGTTCGCTTGCGCACTTGCGCGCTCTGCCTTTTGACCGGATAAAAATCGACCGTAGCTTCGTAGCGTCGATCCGGAATAATCCGGAAAGCAAGGCCATCGTGAGAGCAATAAACGGTCTTGGCGAAAGTCTGTGTATGCCGATTACGGCGGAAGGCATTGAGGACAAGGAGACCGAGGACGAATTGCGCAAGGTCGGCTGTACCAAGGGTCAGGGCTGGTATTATGGCCACCCGCTGTCGATCCGGGAGACACGGGCGGTTTTGGCCGAACGCAATTTGCTGTGCGAGGAGGACCTGGACGAGGGCACTGCTTTGCAATCCGATCCGGAAAGCGCTGCTGACGAACAGGATATGCTGCAAAAAGCTGGCTAGGCCAGCTTGCCGACCACGACAGCTGTCCGAATTACTGGACTCCCGGGAACGGCACCCCTAAATCGCCAGTCATGACGACGGGACGCTTTCACAAAATGCACGGATTGGGCAATGATTTTGTCATCATCGATGCGCGCGAGGACGAGATGGAACTGTCCGTGGCGAAGGCCGCAGCCATTGCAGACCGGCACAACGGGATCGGCTGTGATCAGCTGATCGTCCTGCGCCCCTCCGGCAAAGCAGATGTCAGGATGCAGATCTTTAACGCCGATGGCGGCGAGGTCGAAGCTTGCGGCAACGCGGCCAGATGCGTTGCCAAACTGATCGGCGACGAAACCCGGATCGAAACAGACGGTGGCATTATCATTGGCAATGCGACTGCTGACGGAGCCATTGTCGACATGGGCAAGCCCCGTTTCGAATGGCAGGACATCCCCCTCGCCTATGCCATGGACACGCTTAATATGCCCGTTGGCTGGGAGGATTTGCAGAATCCGTCCGCCGTCAATGTCGGCAATCCCCATGTGATTTTTTTCGTCGATGATAGCGCCTCCGTGGAACTGGATCGGCTGGGGCCGATGCTGGAGGTCGATCCGCTTTTTCCCGACAAAGTGAATGTCAACGTGGCGCATATTGCGGACGGGACCATTCATTTGCGTGTCTGGGAACGGGGCGTGGGATTGACCCGCGCTTGCGGTACTGGCGCCTGCGCCACCGCCGTCGCCGCTATCCAGCGCGGTCTGGTCAGCAGTCCGGTGCAGGTGAATTTGCCCGGGGGTTCGCTGGTGATTAGCTGGCAACAAGGCGAAAATATCCAGATGCAGGGCCCAACAACCTACGTCTTTTCCGGCGAAGCAGACTGGGCCCAGTTCGGATGAGCGCACTGGAAATGATCAGCATGGGCTGTCGGCTGAATATTGCCGAAAGCGAGACACTGCGACAAAATCTCGCCGCCAATAATATTGATGGCGACAATCTGATCATCGTTAATAGCTGTGCCGTGACCAACGAAGCGGTCCGGCAGACCAGGCAGGCCATCCGCCGGGCCAAGAAGGCCAATCCGGAAAAAAATATCATCGTCACCGGCTGTGCGGCTCAGGTTGATCCGGCGATGTTCGCAGACATGCCGGAAACCAGCGCCGTGGTCGGTAATTTCGACAAATATGAAGCGGCCAATTTCAAACTTGGCCTGCACAGCAACCGGCCCGATATCCGAGTTTCCGACATCATGCGGGTTACCGAAACCGCGCCGCATATGGTCAGCGCCTTTGCCGACCGGTCCCGCGCCTTTGTCGAAATCCAGAATGGCTGCGACCATCGCTGCACCTTCTGCATCATCCCTTTCGGTCGGGGAAATAGCCGGTCGGTGCCTGCCGGTCTGATTGTCGATCAGGTACAGGCACTGGTAGACAAGGGCTTTCAGGAAGTCGTTCTGACTGGCGTCGATGTCACCAGCTATGGACCCGACCTGCCCGGAGAGCCGACGCTGGGCATGCTGATCGAACGGATATTGAAACATGTCCCCGATCTGCCGAGGCTGCGGCTTTCTTCTCTTGACGGTATCGAAATTGACGACCGGCTGTTTGACCTGCTCACCGGCGAAGCGCGGCTGATGCCACACGTGCATTTGTCGCTGCAGTCGGGCGACAATATGATCCTGAAACGGATGAAGCGCCGGCATAGCCGGGAGCAGGCAATCGATCTGGTTGAGCGGTTGAAGGCGAGGCGGCCGGAAATAGCGATCGGCGCGGATATTATCGCCGGTTTTCCCACCGAGAGTGATGCGATGTTTGCCAACAGCCAATCGATCCTGGAGCAATGCGATATTGTTCATGGCCATATTTTTCCCTATTCGCCGAAACGGGGCACCCCGGCAGCAAAAATGCCGCAGCTTGACGGCAACTTGATCAAGGAAAGAGCGAAGATCCTGCGCAACACGGTCGCTCGTCGCGCGCAGGAATGGCGACAGACTTTGATCGGTACCCGCCAGAATATACTTGCAGAAATATCCGAAAATTCAGGCTATGCGGAGAATTTTGCCCGCGTCCGATTTGATGCTTCGGCAAACAAGGGGCAGATTGTTGCGGTTGAAATCAGGGACGTGCAGGACAAACAATTGATTGGCAAGGTGGCAGCGTGACCGAAAATAGCAGTTGGAAAGACCGCCTGTTCGGCGGGTTCAGCAAGACGTCGTCGCGTCTGACCGAAAATCTGTCGGGGCTTGTTACCAAGGCGAAGCTCGATGAAGCAACGCTGGATGATATTGAAGACGCCTTGATCCTGTCGGATCTTGGGCCAGCGACCGCCGCAACTATAAGGGAAAAGCTGGCAGTCGAGCGCTTCGAAAAAGGCCTGACCGAACATGCGGTGAAAGAGATTATCAAGCGCGAGATCACCGCGATTCTGGAACCGGTAGCGATTCCTCTGGAAATTGCCGCCTTTCCGCGTCCGCAGGTCATATTGGTCATCGGTGTCAATGGATCCGGCAAAACCACCACCATTGCAAAACTGGCGCATCTGTTTCTGGAACAGGATTATGGCGTGATGCTGGCCGCCGGCGATACGTTCCGGGCGGGCGCCATTGGACAGCTCAAGATCTGGGCCGAAAGACTGGGCGTGCCGATCATCAGCGGGCCGCAGGGCGGCGACAGTGCCAGTATTGTCTATGAAGGGGTCAAGCAGGCCACGGCCACCGGGATCGATGTGTTAATCGTTGATACAGCGGGCCGGTTGCAGAACCGTAGCGAGTTGATGGATGAACTGGACAAGATCCGGCGTGTGCTGGGCCGCCTCAATCCGGAGGCGCCGCACAATGTCGTGCTGGTGCTCGATGCGACGACCGGACAGAATGCCCTCTCCCAGATCGAAGTGTTTCGCGACGTCGCCAAGGTCACGGGATTGATCATGACCAAGCTGGATGGCACCGCCCGCGGCGGGGTACTGGTGGCAGCAGCCAAACAGTTTGGATTGCCGATCCATGCCATCGGGATTGGTGAAACCGTTGAAGACCTGAGACCGTTCAAGGCCGAAGATTTGGCCGCAGCCATAGCCGGGATAGAAAAATGACCGAAGCAACCGCAATTGAAGAAATTCCAAAAGATCACAGAGGCCTGAGTTTCGCGCTCGATTTCGGACCGCTCTTGATTTTCTTTCTGGTGTATAAATTTGGTGCGCCGGAAGGCAATCCGATCACCTCGGCCATCTATGGCACGGTAGCGTTCATGGTCGCGATCGTTGTCGCGATGGTGGTTTCAAAGTGGAAGCTCGGCAAGGTATCGCCGATGATGTGGATGTCGGCGATTTTGATCCTCGGATTTGGCGCCCTCACCATTTATTTCAACGACCCGCGTTTCATCCAGCACAAGCCGACGATTATTTATGCCGGCTTTGCGCTGATATTATTTGGCGGCCTGCTCCGCGGCAAAGCCATGCTCAAAAGCCTGCTGCAGGCGGCGTTCGAAGGGTTGAACGATGAAGGCTGGCTGAAATTGTCGCGCAACTGGGGCCTGTTTTTTGCGGCAATGGCCGTGATCAATGAGCTGATGGTGGCGACACTGGATTTTGACTGGTGGCTGACGATCAAGGTTTGGGGTGTACCTGCCGTTTCCTTCCTCTTTGCCATGGCCAATATTCCGATGCTGATGAAGCACGGCTTATCGGTCGAAGAAAAGCCGCGCCCTGAAGGTCAGGACGCGGCTTGAAGACTTTTCGTTTTGTTTTGTTCTAGCTGGTTTGATCGGCGCGGCTGACGCCGTCTCCGTCCATGTTCAGGGCCACGAAGTCCCAGTCGATTGCATTGTCGAGCAAGGCTGAAACATAGTCGGGACGGGCATTCTGGTAATCCAGATAATAAGCATGTTCCCAGACATCGAGGGTGAAGAGCGGTTTGACGCCATGAGCGACGGGTGTGTCGGCATCGTGATAAGAGGTAATTTTCAGTTCATCACCATCGAGCACCAGCCAAGCCCAGCCACTGGCGAAATGCCCGGTTGCTTCATCCTTGAATTTTGACTTGAAATCATCGATCGAACCGAAGGTTGTTTCCAGACGGTCCTTCAACTCGCCGGAGACTTCCTTTTTCTCGGGCGAGAGGCAGAGCCAGTAAAAGCTGTGGTTCCAGACTTGCGCTGCATTGTTGAACAAGCCGCCATCTGCCGCTTTTATGATTTCCGAAAGCTTTTTGCCTTCATGATCGGTACCCTTGATCGCGTCATTGGTCTTGCTGACATAGGCATTGTGATGCTTGCCATGATGATAGTTGAACGTTTCCTCTGAGATCAGGTCTCCGAAAGCATTTTTGTCATAAGGGAGCGGGGGAAGTTCGAAAGCCATAGTGTCGTTTCTCCATTTTTGTGATATTCAATGCGTCAACGCATCAACAGCAAAAAAGATGCAAGGTCAATTGCCCCTTTGGGCACGCGACGCGCAGAGAAACCGGTTTTTTCGTGACATCATCCCGGTAGAGGCATAGCGTTGTCGCCTAATCAGTAAATATGTCCTGGGGGGGATGAAAAATGACGAAATTTTTTGGAAATCTGAATGCGGTGATGATCGTTGGCGTGATTGCTGCACTCGCGCTGATGTTTGGTCTGGATGGCGATATGGTTACCGGCAACGCAATCGGTCGCTGGCTGCATCTGTTCTTCGGCGTGCTGTGGATCGGACTTCTTTATTATCTGAACTTTGTTCAGGTACCGCTGATGCCCACCATTCCGGATGAGCTGAAACCCGCCGTCGGCAAGCATATTGCACCCAAAGTGCTGTTCTATTTCCGCTGGGCCGCCTTGCTGACGGTCGTCACCGGCCTTTATGTCGCCTGGGCCAGTGGCTGGGTTCATCAGGCAATGACCCTGCAGGCACCTTATGCGTTGATCGGCACCGGAATGTGGATCGCCATTATCATGGCGGCCAATGTCTGGTTTATCATCTGGCCCAAACAGAAAAAGGTTCTCGGCATCGTGGAAGCCTCGGCCGACGAAAAAGCAGCCGCGGGCAAAATCGCGCTGATGGCGTCACGCACGAACGTTCTGCTTTCGCTGCCGATGTTCTACGCAATGGTGAACGCCAACGCAGGCTGAAACTGGAAGAACTGGAAGCATGAAGAGGGCTTCGCGGCCCTCTTTTTCTATGACCCGAGCAGATCGTGCCGCTTCAGAGAATGGCGCAGCTGATCATAGGTGAGGTTCAGGGTCTTGGCCGTTTGTCGCTGATTATAGCGCGATTTTGCCAGGGCTGCTTCCAATATCCGTTTTTCATAAGCTTCGACCGCTGCCTTCATATCGTCGATTCGATCGAAGGCAGGTTCAGGCGCGGCGGTTTCGGCGCGGTCCGGGGAAGTATCTTCTGCTTCTGTCGGCACGGCCTGCTGCTTGACCTGTTTCTCCCGAGGCTTCCAGG
Organism: Sphingomonadales bacterium; assembly: GCA_024636595.1. Classification (GTDB taxonomy): domain Bacteria; phylum Pseudomonadota; class Alphaproteobacteria; order Sphingomonadales; family Sphingomonadaceae; genus Parasphingorhabdus. The sequence continues at coordinate 10,152 of JAGXGT010000169.1, forward strand.
GCGATTCAAAGGGATCGAACACGACATGGTCCACCGGTCTGCTATGGTCATTCCATTGATAGACGGCGCGCTCGATCACATTGCGCAATTCCCGGACGTTGCCCGGCCAGTCGTGCCGGTTCAGTGCCTCAGAAGCGAGACGACCAAAACCAGGCCAAGTCGGCCATTCCAGTTCGGCGGCCATCCGGCGGCCGAAATAGTCCATCAGTACCGGGATATCGCCTTCGCGCACGCGGAGCGGCGGCAGGGTGACAACTTCAAAAGACAGGCGGTCGAGCAAGTCGGCGCGAAATTTATTCTCGTCGGCCATTTTCGGCAGATCGGCATTGGTCGCCGCGACGATCCGGACATCGACGCGCTGCGGCCGGGAGGATCCGATCCGGGTGATTTCGCCATATTCAACCGCCCGCAGCAGCCGTTCCTGCGCGCCGGTCGACAAGGTTCCGAGTTCGTCGAGGAACAAGGTACCGCCGTCGGCTTCCTCGAATCGCCCTACCCTTGCCTTGGTTGCCCCGGTAAAGGCCCCGGCTTCGTGACCGAATAATTCTGCCTCGATCAGGGTTTCCGGCATGGCTGCACAATTGAGCGTGATGAACGGCCCGTCCCAGCGCATACTGAGCCGGTGCAGGCGTTCCGCAATCAGCTCCTTGCCGGTGCCACGCTCGCCTACGACCAGCACCGGACGATTGAGCGGCGCCGCCCGACTGGCCTTTTCCACCGCGTCGAGAAAAGCGCCCGATTCGCCGACAAATTGCGTTTCGCGTTCCATAGCCAAGATATAGTGCCAATTCCCATTAAATGGCAATTAATACCATTCCTCGTGGCCGGAAAAATTTACATTATTGTTATTATTCAATGTGTTAAGACAGTTGGCACGGCTTCTGCAATGTTGGTTTCATATACGAACCGCATCAACTTCTGGAGGACAACATGCCAGCACTGAACAAAATGAGCCGCACCGATATTTCCGCGATCGTCTCGATCCTGCTTTTTGGCGTGACGATTTTGATCAGCGCCGTCGGACCGGCACAGGCCGAAGGCACGATCGTCAACGACCAGAACGATTCCCCCTCTGTCAGCTTTGTTAACCCAGGTTACCGGGCATGACAGACAAAATGGCCGGGACCCCTTCTTTCCCCCTTGCCGAAGTCAGGTCCCGGCCACCTTTTGAAATTCAACAGGTTGATGTAGAACAGGACCGGAGCGAAGGCTCGAACAAGTTTCAACATAACCACAGACGCAACCGGAGTATGTACATGGCAGGTATTTTTTCAAGAACGCGCGATATCATCGCCGCCAACGTCACCGACATGCTGGACAAGGCCGAAGACCCATCGAAGATGATCCGCATGATCATCCTAGAGATGGAGGAAACCCTGGTCGAAGTCCGCGCCTCTGCCGCTCGCACGATTGCCGACCAGAAGGAAATGCGCCGGCATATCGACAAGCTTGATCATCTGACCGAGGACTGGAGCGAAAAAGCCCAGCTCGCGCTGTCAAAGGATCGCGAAGACCTCGCCAAGGCGGCGCTCGTCGAAAAGCGCAAGGCTGCGGACATGGCAGACCAGTTGAAAGCAGAAATTCAGGTGCTGGATGACGCGCTTCGCTCTTCGGAGGGCGACATCGCGAAACTGCAGAAGAAGCTGCAGGAAGCCCGCTCGCGCCAGAGCAGCCTGGTCAATCGTCTGGAAAGTGCTGAAAATCGCGTGAAGCTGCGCGAAATGTACAATGGCGAAAAAGTCCACGATGCCTTCTCGCGGTTCGAATATCTCGAACGGCAGGTCGATTTCGCCGAAGGCCGCGCCGACTCGCTCAGCATGGGCGGAGAGCCGCAGAGTCTGGAAAACCAGATCGCGGCGCTGGAATCCAGCGACAAGGTCGACGAAGAACTGGAAGCCATGAAGGCGGCCATGAAAAAAGGTGACGCATAATGCAGGAAGAACTCATCATCATCCCCATCGTCATGGGAACCTTGTTCATCGGTCTGCCCTGGTTGATTTTCCACTATGTCACAAAATGGAAAACGGCCGCGACGATCACCAACGAAGATGAAAATCTGCTGGAAGAATTGCACCATATGGCGCGCCGGCTGGATGACCGGATGGAAACGATCGAACGCATCATGGCGGCGGACAATCCCGATTGGCGTCAATCCGCGCTGCCAACACCATCCGCTGACCCTGCCCCAACGCTCGAAAATTTTGACGAGCTGCTGAAAAAAGAAAGGCACCCATCATGAGCTCCTCTCGTACAAAATTCTATCTCGACAAGAAACGCGCCAAATGGAGTGGTGTCTGCGCCGGGATCGCCGATTACACCGGGATCAATGTGGCCTGGGTTCGACTCGCCGCCATCATCGCAACGGTCACATTCGCATTTCCCTGGACGCTGATAGCCTATTGGATCGCGGCCAAAATATCCGAGCCAAAACCGATGGGCATGTATCTCAGCGATCCGGAAGACACCAAATTCTGGCAGGGCGTGCGCCAGTCACCGCGCCGCACCACGCGCGATATCAAATCGCGCTTCCGGGAAATCGATCGCAAGCTGGCCGACATGGAACTCTATTACACCAGCAAGAATACGACGCTGTCGAACGAGATCGAAAATCTGCGCTGAGCGTCTGAACAGGGAGAATGGAAATGGATTGGGGAAGCCCGCAGTTTGTCTTGGGGATCATCGCCATCAGTTATGGAGCGTGGATCGTCAACAACTGGATCCGAGCCAAGCATGGCTATGAACTTGAAGATGAATGGGGCGGAAAGTCTGGTAAATCCAGCAAAACGAGCCCGGACGAGCAACGCAAGATCGAATTGTTGTCCTCGGAAAATGAACAACTGGTCGGGAAAATAGACCGGCTGCAGGAACGGCTTCAGGTGCTCGAACGGATCGCCACCGATCCAGCCAAACGCACCGCCGACGAAATCGAAGCCTTGCGGGAGCAGAACTGATGGATGTGATACTTGCAAACCCCTCAATCCTCTGGCCGATTGGATTTGCCTGTGCAGCCATCACCCTAGGATGGGTCGCCACAACCTGGATGCGAGTCAAGAACGGCTATCCCCTGGAAAACCAATGGGGCAAGTCAGTCTATCCCAAGACCGATCAGGAAGCCGTCGAGCGGGTTAAATTGCTCACCAACGAAAATGCCGAACTGCGCGCCGAACTGGGTTCGGTCAAAGATCGGCTCGCCAATGTCGAACGGATCGTCACCGATGACAGCCACCGATTGACCCAAGAAATCGAGCAATTGCGCGACAAGCGCGCGAATTGAGGAGCAGGACTGATGGAGAACGCCTGGGTATTTTTCTTCATGATCGGATTGCCGGCCATCGCCATCGCGATCGGCACCCTGGGGCAAGAATGGTTCAAGCATCAGAACAAGAAGCTGGAAACGCACAGCAAGGACACGGCCGAAAAAGCAGCACAATATGCTGCGCAAACCTAACGACTGGAGCAGCGCATGCGCGTCCTGGAAAGAATTATCACGGACAAGGGTTTCGACGTTTCGATGCAAATCGAGGATCTACGCGCCCCCTCTGAAACAAAGGAACTGAACTGATGGAAGGAATAATCGCTCTACTCATCCCATTTGGAGCTTTTGCCGTGGCGGGCTTTGCCATCTGGACGGGCCACCAACGCAAGCTGATCAAAATGCGCGGCGAGTTTCCTGCGACCCCCGATGCCGATGCGGAGCGGATGCGCGAAGAAATGAAATATTTAAAGCAACGGGTTGCGGTGCTCGAGCAGATTACCACCGATGGTCACAGCACCAAACAGCTCGAAAATGAAATCGAACAATTGCGGGATCGCTGACTAGTTTCCACAGGAATTTGGAGGGAGTGCTTACATGAATCCGTTTGAAATGGTCGTTGCCATCATCATCGTCGTCACGATTGGAAAAGTACTGAGCGCCCGCTATCGGGCACAAAATGGCATAACCGAGGATCAGCATGGCAATGAAATTGCGATGCAGAATCGCGATTCGGGGCGCCTGCAGGAAGATGTGAAATATCTCAAGGAGCGCGTGGCGGTACTCGAAAAAATCGCCACCGATGATCGCGGCGCCCGCGAACTGGAAAACGAGATTGAAAAATTGCGCGACCGCTAATCCGGTCCGGAAAGTAGAAGGACAAGCATGATGCAAGAACCTGCTTTTTATATGATCACTGCGGCCTTTTCCCTGATTGGCCTGACCGTTGTGTCGCTGGTATCCCTGCGCGGATGGCGGGACTGGATTGCGCTTAAGTCGCGAGAAATTGAGCAGCGGCGTGAAGATAACCCGCCCACCGCGACATCGCGGATTGAGGTTGCCGATCTGAAAGAGCGAATCCGCAAATTGGAAGCCATCGCAGCCGGGGTTGAGCTGTAGCAATCCAGATCAGAATCCCGTGAGTGTCGAGCGAAGTCGAAACACGCATGAGCCTTCGCTCGAGGCGAACGGCAAAAATGAGTGACGTTGTCCCCGCACACTGCTAACCGCCCTCCCCATGAGCAAAATTGACGATTTGATTGAAGAATATGAGTTTCTCGAGGCTGATGATCGTTATCGGCTGCTGATTGATCTGGGCAAGCAACTGGACGAGATGCCGGACGCGCTGAAAACCGATGCCACGCTGGTACGGGGTTGTTCTGCCTCCGTATGGGTCTACCCGACGCAACTGGATGACGGGCGGTTGCATTTTCTGGCCGACAGCAACGCCGCGATCACCAAGGGCATTATCGCGCTGGTGCTGGAAACGGTACAGGATCAGTCGGCCGGGCAAATCAAGAATACCGATATTGCCGCCGTGCTGGAACCGTTTGATCTGAAAAATCAGCTCAGTTCAAACCGCACCCAGGGTATTCCCAATATGATTGCATTGATACAGCAGACGGCGGAACGCCTGCAGTAACACGGGTGCCCCTGCGTAGGCAGGGGTCCATCTCCCGGTCTTCACTCGGGGAAAGATGGAACTATTCGCGCCAACCGATCGTCTGGTGGCAAACTGGAGCCTGTGATCGTTGCAATGTCACGAGATGGATTCCTGCCTTCGCAGGAATACGCGCCTAAATCGGTTTCCAGACGCGCCGTTCTTCGGCAATACGCAAGACATCAAAGGCCGCCTGTGCTGTCTGAAACTTTTTCGCGGCCTCAGCATCGCCGGGATTCACGTCGGGGTGATATTCCTTGGCCATCGAGCGCCATGCCTTTTTCACCGTCTCAAATTCGACGTCGGGAGTCAGGTCGAAAATTTCCAGCGCGGTCATTTCGTCGCGCGAGCGACTGCCATCGCCGGAGCCCATCCAGCTGTAATGGGCGGCTTCCTGATAGGCATTGGCGTCGCGTTGCTCGTCGGCTTCGCGTTTCTTGCGCTCCTCCTTGTCGAGTCCCTCGAAATAGTCCCATCCGCGGTTATATTCCGCCGCGTGCGTCTGGCAAAAATACCAGCGTTCGGGACTATTGGGGGATTTGGGCGCCGGGCAATTGCCGGCTTCGTCGCAACCGTGACGGTCGCAAATCTTCACTTGCTGCGTTTCACGCGAACTTTCGTAGCTTCCCCATCTTGGGAAACCCCAGTTGTCTGATCGTTTTGCTTTTGGCATAGTCGCCATTCTATCAGAGGAACCGATTCTGTTCCACAGTTAAGATAATACCAGAGGGTCTGTAAGCCGGGTTCTGTCCACCCGCCTCCGCATAAAGCTTCGGCGGGATAGCCAGCCATTCATCTAGGCCATGCATTGCTGCGTGGCTCAAGCAACCAACCCGGGCTGCAGGCCGAAAAAGCCATATGCCGCCCCTATTTGGTTTTGCTCCAGGTGGGGTTTACCATGCCAGGCCTGTTGCCAGTCCCGCGGTGCGCTCTTACCGCACCCTTTCAT
>JAGXGT010000170.1 GCA_024636595.1 Sphingomonadales bacterium
ATCATTATTTCATCTTTCTCCACAGCGCGTGGATCGCGATTATCGCCTTGCTGGTCGATCCCCGGCATATCATCCATCCGGTGATGCTGGCGCTGTTCGTCGCGACGCAGTTGCTGCGCATCTGGACGCTGGCCAGCATTGGCCGCTGGTGGACCACAAGGATCATTTCGGCACCGCATTTTGATCGGGTCAAGCGCGGGCCGTATAAATTTGTCAGCCACCCCAATTATCTGGTGGTGGTGCTCGAGATCGCGATTGTCCCGCTGATGCTCGGCTTGCCGTGGGTCGCGTTGGTCTTCTCGATCCTCAATGCGGTTTTGCTGCGGCACCGAATAGGGATCGAAAACAAGGTGCTCGGCGAGCGCGGCTAGTCCAAAGTTCGTCAAAGTTCGGGCCAATGAGCGACTTCTGTGCCGACTTAAAACCTCATATATATTATCAATAAGCTAATATAAATTACTGATTTACTATTAAAAATAGGCGTTAGCAGAGGTAGCGTCATTGTCGCTCTCGTCACCCACCTGAATCTTTATATTGGGCGGTTAGGGATATCCGCCTAGCCAAATGCCATCAGCGAAAATGATCTTCCTGCGCGGTCCAACGGGCCGCCAAATCACGCAATATTGCGCAGAGGTTGGTCGGCGATGGGCCGCGCGCTTTTGCCTTTTCGCTTCATCGCGTAAAGCGCCTTGTCCGCGGCCTTGAGCAGCTGCTCGGCACCATTTCCGTCAAATGTCTGAACGGCAATGCCGACGCTAGCCGACGGGGTCAGTATGTGACCGTTGATATTTGCTGGCTTGGCGAAGCCGGAAAGATAGGCCGTCGCTCTTGCCATGGCCTGGTCCCTGCCAGTCACGTCCGGCATCAGGATCAAAAATTCATCACCACCCAACCGACCGACAATCTCCTTGGCTGCGCTGCTCTGGTTCAGTCTGCTGGCAACTTCCACCAACAGATGATCGCCGATGTCATGGCCCAGATTGTCATTCACCTGCTTGAAATGGTTCAGGTCAATCAAGGCGACCGCGAAGCCGCGGCCCTTGTCGGCGAAGGACTGTTCCGCCAGATAAAGGTGGTTCATCATCGCGCGGCGATTGGCGAGCCCGGTCAAGGTATCGCTATGGGCCTGTTTCCAGATGGTGTGCCGCATGATCAGGCCTGAGATGATCTGATTGTAGCTGTCAATGATGAACCGGATCATCAGCAAAACGATCGTGATCATGCTCCATCCCATGATCATCTCATCAAATCCGCCAAGTATTATCATCGCCAAGGCGGACGGCAGGACGCCAACGATCAGAACGGTGACGGCTGCTCTTTTTATGCACGCCAGACAATGGGCGATGCAGGTCGAGCCAAAGACCAGCGACATCGGAATGAACATCTGATTTTCGAACGCGTCGGTTGCAACCGCCACGACCGACCAGATACTCAGAAATGTAACGATGCCAACCGAAATGACGGTAAGATTTCTCAGCATTTTTTGCGAGCGCGCAAGGGAACCAGGATGGTTGGGAGCACGCATCCACATGATCATCCGCGCGAAGCAGCCAATGGCAAACAGCCCCATCCAGGCGTAGTAAATTGTCTCGACCCCTTCGTGGGCGGACAGGACCATCACCGCTATCAGATTGAAGATCGCCACCAGATAGATCATCGGCACATGAGTCAGCGCCCGTTCCAGCTGCAGGTCCTCGACCGATGACTGGATCTCTGCCGGGATCGTTGGAGACCGCCATGGTGCTTTCCAGGATATCTGCCAATTTTTTCCGAATAGCGGCGCTAAAAACATGTCTTCAGTCCATCCCGCCATAGCTGATTATCCATGACAGTCTGACTAGGCAGCGGATGTGAAAATAGGGTTAAGAAAATACTTCCAAGCGCTGTCTGATCGGCAGGGAGTGGATGATTTGCACCGATGCTCGCTGCTGATTGTCACCAGCGGCGGCCATCAACAATAGTCCCGGCGAAGGGGTAACCTTCACCGGGACTTTGTTTTAACGTTTTTTTGGCAGCCGCCGGACCGATGACACTCTGGTCTCCTAACCGGAGATTTAGACCAGACCGGAGTCCGACAACCGGCAGAGCCCGTCTGCTAGAATTTCGCGCTCGCCTGAACACCGTAAAAGCGCGGCTCCGCCGGGATGAAGGTTGGGATACCGAAACCGCCGCCGGTGTTGCCCGCATCAAGTAGATAATTCTTGTTGGTCAGGTTGCGGGCGAAACAGGCAATCTCGAAGCGCTCGTCGGCAAACGAGACGCCTGCGCGCACATTGACGAGCGTCACCGCAGGCTGACTGATCAGGTTCGAGTTCGGGGCTTCGAAGAATACCCGGCTACGGTAGGTGACGCTGGGCGTGGCAAACAACCGGGTGCTGTCGTTGATCGGATAATCCAGAGTGAAGCCGGCCGCTGCCTGGACTTCCGGCTGGAGACGGAAGCGTGCGCCGGCGAGATTGCCGTTGGCTGGGTCATCGTCGATACCACCGTCGATATAGCCGATATTGGCGAACAGGCTCAGCCAGTCAGCCGCGCGCACGTTGACCTCGGCCTCAACCCCGAAATTGCTTGCGCTGCCGGCGCTGCGGGTGATTGTCGTGCCCGGTCTGGTTGGGTCGTTCACCGAGACCTGGAAATTCTCATAGGTCTGGTAATAGACGCCGAGCGAACCGGATACCGGCCCGACCGCGCCTTTCAGACCCACTTCATAGTTCCACACGATTTCCGGTGCGATGTCGGTGAAATTGCCGACCGGTCCGGTCGGTGTCGCTCTCGCGCCGGCGTTCACCGTAGCCGAGCGGCGGCCCTTGGAGATCGTGGCAAAGCCGTTGATATCATCGGAGAAGCGGTAGAGGATATTGAAACGGGGCAAGACCGCAGAGAAACTGTCTTCCGTGCGGAAGGTCTGGCCTGCGGTGTCGGTCAGCGGGAAGGGCGGCGCGCCGGTGAAGACGGAACCCGGTGCGGTCGCGCGATAGCCGGAGCGGCGCTTTTCGATCAGCACCCGGACACCGGCGGTCAGTTCGACGCTGGGGGTCGGGATCCAGGTGCCGTCGGCGAACACCGAATAGCTGTCATTCTTGCCGAGATTTTCGAATACTGCCTGATAGGGGACAGTCCCGACCGCGCCGCCGGTCAGCGCCTTGATCGCATCGCCGGCCGGGACGCCATTGGCACCGACGCACGGGACGCCTGGCACGACGATGCCGGCGAGACACTGGAAATAGGTCACTTCGTCGGTCGAGAAAGGCACCCGCTGGTTGCTGTCCTCGCGGAACAGGTTCCAGCCGAAGCTGCCGCGGAATGTGTCGCTGGTGTAGGCAAAGCGCGTTTCATGGCTGCCCTGTTCGCCGTTGGCGTCCTCGGCAAATTCGAGGAAGAAGGCGGCGGAGCCGTCGGCGTCGAACACTTCGTTGCTGTTGAACTTGCGATAACCGTTGACCATGGTGAGCGTCCAGTCATCGGCAATGTCCCAGCTCATCGTCAGATTGGCATCATAGACATCGCGGGTCAGGCCCAGCTTTGCATTGCCCAGTACCGCTGCCGAGAAGGGCGAGCCGCGCAAATCAGCGGGACCAAAGGGATTGGCCGGTCCGGCGCTGGTCGGCAGAGTGCCGGAAATGAACGGCGTGCCCGAGTTGCGCTGCCGATCATAGGTCAGGATCAGGTCGGCGGTGAAATCACTGCTCGGGGTAAAGCGGAACGACGCACGCGCACCGAGCTGATCCTGCGCATAGAGATCATCCTGGTTTAGGGCCAGATTTGTCACATAGCCGTCGCGCTTTTTATAGGCACCGGCGAGCCGGACCGCGACGGTGTCATTGCCGGCGTTGAGATGCCCGCCCAGCGTGTAAGCGTTATAATTGCCGTAGCTGCCCGAAACTTCGCCGGACAGGCCGGGCTTGGGCTTGGCGGAGATGATGCTGATCGCGCCGACCGCAGAGGCGGTGCCGAACAGGGTCGCCTGCGGGCCCTTGATCACTTCGATCCGGTCGATGTCGTAAAGATCCTGATAGGACCCACGCGAACGCGAAATATCGACGCCGTTATAGTAAAGCGTCACGCGCGCCGCCTGCTGCGCCGAGCCGCTGTCCGAGGTGATGCCGCGGATGACGATGCCGGGGTTGTTGGCGCTCTGCTCCTGAATATTCAGGCCGGGAACATAGTTGGACAGCTCGTCGAGATCGGACACGCCCAGTTCCTTGAGCCGCGCGCCGCTGTTGGCGGAAATGGTGATCGGCACGTCGGTCGATTTCTGTTCGAATTTCTGCGCGGTGACGATGATCACGTCGTCGTCAGTTTCTTCCGCGACATCATCGATGCTGGTCTGCGCGAGGGCAGGGGCGGTGGCGGCGATAAACAGAGCCGAGGCGAGCGCGATCGAAGAGGCGCGGGAGAGGGCGTGGGGAGCGTATTTTGTCATGGGGGGAATCAACCTTTTTTATGTGCGACACTGGAATGGATGGTGCAGTGCAGCAAAGCTGTGACAGGCTGACGGGGATTGAATGACAGTTTGGATAATTTTGTGCGACACTCTTGTGACGGCGGGTAAGGGGAGGCAGAAGGGCCCGGGGAATGGGCGAGCAGTTGCCACGCATCGTCATCCTGAACTTGTTTCAGGACCTCGTCCGGCGGGGCGCACTCTCAAGGGGTCCTGAAACGAGTTCAGGATGACGGAATGGTTTGCACGCTCTCATGCGCCACCTCTGCTCGGCCGATCCCTTCCGTCGCGGGCAACCTTTCAGGCGGCGGCGCGTTCCCTCCGTGAACCAAAAACAAAAAAGGATGATACCATGGGCACACTGAATTTTCCGGAAGAGACATTTGTTGTTGTAGCAACGGGCGAGGAGGCCAAGACCTTTTATGTCCGCAGCGGCTCGCTTGAGCATGACGGCGACTGGACGCCGGGCGATCTCGCCGATCAAGGCCCCGCCGGCAAATCGCCGTCCGAGCAATCGCCGCGCGAAAGCATGGAGGCGACCTTCTCAAAAATCATTGCGGAGAAACTTTATGATCTTGCCCACAAGGGCAAGTATGAACGCCTGATTCTGGTCGCCGATCCCGACACGCTGGGCGAAATCCGCCCGCTGTTGCATCAGGAAGTGAGCGAGAAGATTGTGCTGGAGCAGGCGAAGACGCTGACCAACAGTCCGGTTGAGGATATCGAGAAGTCGATTTCGCAGTAGCGGAAGAGTGGTGGCATCGATGATGCCGTATTTGAATTAGAAAAGGCGCCGGTGTTTTACGCCGGCGTTTTTTTGTGCGGAATAGGGTGGGGCGCGAAACTGTCCTCGTCATCCTGAACTTGGTTCAGGACCTCTCTCGGATCACGCGAAGCCGCGAAGCCGCGAAGAAGAGGGAGTACAATACTGCTATCGTCATCCTGAACTAAGGACGGTAGTCTTGTATTATGTTGATTTTGTTTAATAATAATCGACATAATTTACCTGTGCAGGAACTGTGTAGAATAAATTGGGTTTCCATGCGGTTTCTTGAAGTTTGAGCGAGCGATAGCGTTTGGCATCATGAGGCTGTTTTGTCTATCATTTCGTTACTTGTAGCGCCGACAGCGGACCCTTGCTTCAGACCGATCCCAGCTCATCAGACCTTGGTGAATTACCGAAACTGGGTTGGGAAGCAGCCATTCAAAAGATGTCATTCGAGCAACAGCTGTTGGGCCGGTTTCAGACCGTCTGCTTTCGACCACAAATGTCTCCGAAGGCGACGGTGTCGCTCTGAGCTTCAAGCCCTGTGAACAAGAGTGGTTCTACGTCGACAAATTCCCTGTGTTGACACGGCCAAGCGCCATACCCAAAAGATCGCCTAACCTTCTTTCGCACATTCGATGCAGGTGGCAAACGCAGGATTATGTTCCAGGCGGGCAGCAGCAATATCTTCACCGCATTTCACGCAATACCCATATTCGTTTTCGTCGATCCGGCGAAGGGCGGCATCGATTGCGTGTCGTTCGGTCTGCCGTCGTCGCCCCTGAGCCAGCGCCATTGCCTGAAGCTGCATTGCATCGATGCGGGAGAGCCTGCCCACGCTGTCCTGCTCGAGCGTCACCGGCGCCCG
>JAGXGT010000171.1 GCA_024636595.1 Sphingomonadales bacterium
CATTGGCGCGAACCGAAATGTTCATGCCAATATAGCCCGCAACGCCCGAAAGAATCGCGCCGAGCAGGAAGCCGGTTGTTGAAATTGGGCCAAGAAATATGAAAACCAGAACCGCGACGACAACGCCAACCATGGCGATCGCCCGATATTGGCGGTTCAGATAGGCTTGTGCGCCTTCCTGAATCGCGCCTGCGATAGATTGCATTTTTTCGTTTCCGGCCGGCGCATTAAGCACCTGGCGGCTGGTGATGAAGCCATATAATATGGCGACGAAACCGCATAAAATTGAAATGGTGACAACCGTCATCGCTGCACTCTCCCCTATATTTTTATAATAAAACGCCCCGTATGCTCGGGGCTATGGACGTGCCGGATATAGGGCGGGATAAGCGAAGCGCGCAAGCCCTGATTTTGATGGAGATAGGAGGATAGCAGAAGGCGGCCCGTCAGACGGATATACACCCGGTTCAAGCGTGGACGAATCCCAGATGCTCGGGCAGTTCCAAGCGCTCGCCGTGGCTGTGCAGCGCGACGCCCGATCCCGGGCGGCAAATGCCGACGCAGGTCAGCGGCACCGACAATACGGTCTCGGGACTGGCGGTGAGCAGCAACTGATAGTCGTCACCGCCGGTCGCCGCCTTGATCCGGGCACCCCGATCATTGCCGACCAGCGCCTGAAATTGCTTGGACAAGGGCACTTCTGCAAGATCGATTTCGATCTGCACCCCGCTGGCCGCAGCGATCCGCGAGGCATCGAGCAGCAGTCCGTCCGAAACATCCATCATGGTGCTGACCAGATTGGACAATATCCTGCCTTCTTCCAGCCGCGGTGTCGGGCGCGTGTGCGCTTTCAACAAGAAGGCGGTGGTGTCGATATCCGATGACCGCAGCGATCCTGATGCGACCTGCAGACCGGCCCAGGCATCACCGATGGTGCCAGTCACATAGACGGCGTTGCCGGGCTTTGCATTGCTGCGCGAGGGCACGATATGGCCCTTGGCTTCACCGATGGCGGTCAGGCCAAAGGTTCTTGGCGCATTTTCGCCCATCGCAACGGTATCGCCGCCGAGCAAGGGTACGGCAAAGCGGTCTATCGCCTGCTTCAAACCTTCGACGAAGGCGGCATCCCATTGATCACCGGAGGTGCGGCCATAGCCGAGCAGAACGCCAAGCGGTTTGGCGCCCTTTGCCGCCAGATCCGACAGATTGACGGCGACCAGCTTCCACGCCACGTCGGCGGGATCGGCGTCGGGCAGGAAATGCACGCCTTCAACCATCATGTCATGGGTCATCACCAGCTTGTGCCGCCCGAACGGCATCATCGCGACATCGTCGACCAGTCCGCGTGCTGCTGGGTGGGTGGTAATGGCCTTCAATCGGTCAATAAAATCTAGTTCGCTCAAGACAGGGCGTGCTCCAGTGCCATTCTGATGGAAGCGTTGGCGCGCTTGCTGACCGCTGCCTGGGGGGCAAATCCGTTGAATCCGTGCGGTGCTCCGGGGTAGATAGCAAGTTCAACCGGAACACCGGATGAACGAAGCCGATTGGCATAAGCAATATCTTCGTCGAGAAACAGATCGAGGTCACCGCACATGATATAGGCGGGCGGCAAGCCGCCAAGATCCGTCGCCCGCGCGGCGGCGGCATAAGGGCTGGCACCGTCTTCTTCCGCATAAAGCGACCAGGCATGCAGCGAGATTTCGCGCGTCCAGGTAGAGGGTGGGATATCCATATGCCCGGACGGCGTGTCGTGCTGATCATCGAGCATCGGATAGATAAGCAATTGGAATGCGATCTCCGGTCCACCCCGGTCGCGGTTCATCAGTGCGGCACTCGCTGCCAGTCCGCCGCCGGCACTTGGTCCGGCGAGGATGATCTTGCGCGGCTTGCGATTAGCCGCCACCCGTTCGATCACCGCACAAACGTCGCGGGCTGCGGCCGGCGCGCGATGTTCCGGTGCCATCCGGTAATCGACCGAAATAACCGGTGCGAGCGACGAAAAGCCTTGCGCCGAAAGATCATCGGCGCTGCCCATCACATAGCCGCCGCCGTGCAGCCAGATGATCGTGCAATCGGGATAGAGCAGATCGCGGGCGCGATATTCGATCACCGCGACATCAGGATCGCCCTTCAGGCCGGGCATATGATATGCGTCTTTCTGGCCGTCATATTCGGGCAGATCAACGGCCATCTGGGCAAACATCGCGTCCAGCGCGGCACGGGCACCGGCCACATCCGATTTCAATATTTCGAATAGATAAGGCCCGTCCGCCGCGATCATATCGCGAAAAGCGGGATCAAGCCGGTCCAGAAAGTCTGACAAATATTCCCCCAGTGCTAAACGGGGTAATGTTCAGCCCCGTACCTGTTTTGCGATGCTGTCCAGAAGCCCGTTTACAAAACCGGCGTCCTTCTTGTTGAAGAAGGCATGGGCGACATCCAGATATTCGTCAATCACCGTTGCGATCGGCACATCCTCCTGTGCGACCAATTCAAAGGTGCCGCAGCGCAGTATCTGCAGCATGGTCTTGTCGATACGCCCCAAGGTCCATCCCTTGGCCAGTTTCGAAGCGACCAGCTGATCGATTTCCTCAAGCCGCGATGTCACGCCGATGACCAGGTCATCAAAAAAGTCGCGCTCGGCCGGATGATATTGATCATCCTCGATTTCCTTGCCGAGCCGATGGTCGTGAAATTCCTTGAGCAGCTTCGGCACCGGCGTCTTTTCCATCTGATGCTGGAACAGCGCCTGAACGGCGGCCAGTCTGGCGGCGGAGCGGGATGTGGATTTTGCGGTCATGCGCGTTTCATCCTTGGCATTCCGACAAAGTCCATTTTGCCGATCTTGAACCCGCGCTCGCGGAGCAGGTCATAGGCGGTCGTGGCATGGAAATAAAAATTGGGCTGGGCAAAACTCAACAGGAAATTTTCCGCAGTGAACGGCATCACCGTATCCTTGAACCGGAATTCCATATGCTGGCCGACAAAACCCGCCATCTCGGCTTCGCTGACCGTTTCCAGCCCGGCCTTGGCTTCGTCGAGCTTTTCGTACAGGCCAGCCCAGTCATTGGGTGGCGCGGTCAGGCTTGGCGTGAACACGCCTGCTCTCACCCCTTCTATCGCGCCCAATGAATGCTCGCGGCAACATTTTACCTGATAGGAAAAGGGCAGCATATCCTCGATCAGCCGCGCACCGATAATCTCTTCCGGCGCTGTGCCTTTTTCCTCGCAATGGGCTTTTGCCTTGTCAACCAGCGCGCGCACCGCAGCGATCATCTGCAGCTGGGTTGGAACTACGGCATCATATAGGGAAATCGTCATGGACATTTTCTTTCTGTTGATGGTCAGCGCCGGTCGAGCCGCTTCTGTACGCTGGCAGCATGGGCGGGCAGGCCTTCTGCCTCTGCCAGAGCGACGGCAGCCGGGCCAATATTGCGCAAAGCCTGTTCGTCGCAGTGAATGAAACTGGTGCGCTTCATGAAGTCGGTGACCGACAAGCCGGACGAAAAACGCGCCCGCCGTCCGGTCGGTAAAACATGGTTGGGACCGGCGACATAGTCTCCGACGGCTTCGGGTGTGTGGCGACCAAGAAAAACCGATCCGGCGTGGCGAACTTTCTTGAACAGGGCATCGGGATTATCGACCGCAAGCTCGAGATGTTCGGCAGCCAGACGGTCGACCAACGGCAGCGCCTGCTCGAAACGATCGACGACAATGATCGCGCCATTGTCGTTCCAGCTGGTCGTCGCGGTTTCTGACGTTGCCAGTAGCGCCAATTGTTCATTTATTTTCTCAGATACTTGGTCAGCAAACCTATTATCATCTGTGAACAAAATCGACTGGCTGGTCGGATCGTGTTCCGCCTGGCTGAGCAGATCGGCAGCGATCCAGTCCGGATCGTTCTTGCCGTCCGCAACCACCACGATTTCGGACGGACCGGCAACCATATCGATACCAACAACGCCGAAGACCTGCCGCTTGGCTTCTGCGACCCACGCATTGCCCGGCCCGGTGATAACATCGACCGGCTTGATCTTTTCGGTACCATAAGCGAGCGCTGCGACGGCCTGCGCACCACCAATGCGCCAGATTTCGTCAACGCCTGCCAGCTCTGCCGCCGCCAGCACCAGCGGGTTGATTTCACCACCGGTGGCGGGCGTGACCATGATGATCCGCTCCACACCGGCAACCTTGGCCGGAATCGCGTTCATCAATACCGAAGAAGGATAGGCCGCGCGCCCCCCGGGAATATAGATGCCGGCCCGCTCAACGGCGTTCCAGCGAGCGCCGATACGAACCCCGGCGTCGTCCATATAATCTCTGTTTTCAGGGAGTTGCCCCTCATGGTAATCACGAATTCTCAAGGCTGCCAGTTCCAGCGCAACCCGTAAAGATGCTTCCAATTCTTCCAGTGCTGCGGCCGATTCTGCCTTGTCCACGCGCCAGCCGGTCTGCTCCAGATCATGCCGGTCAAACTTGCTGGTCAGCCGCGCGAGCGCATCATCGCCATGATCGCGAACATCCTGAATGATCGCTTTGACATCGGCCGACACATCCGCATCCGCCTCCCGCCGCGCATTGACCAGAGCGTCAAAGGCTTCGGCAAAACCGGGGTCTAAAATAGACAATCGAAGCGTCATTTAGCCCCTCCTTTTCAAAGGAGGGGTTGGGGTGGTTTCGTGCCGCATGTCGCTGAGCCGAGCGATGCTGACGCACCGCCACCAACCCTTGATCCCCTCCTCTGAAGAGGAGGGGTTAGATATGTTGACCAACGTCATCAGACCTGCCCCGCCAGCTCGCGAAATTTCTGCACCAGCGGCGTCAATTCTGCACTGCGCATCTTGAACGCCGCCCGGTTGACGACCAGCCGGCCGGAAATTTCCAGAATGCGATCGGTTTCGACCAGATCATTGGCCTTCAGCGTGCTGCCCGATTCGACCAGATCAACGATATGCCGCGACAGGCCAAGCGACGGTGCCAGCTCCATCGCCCCGTTCAGCTTGACGCATTCGGCCTGAATGCCCTTGCTCTCGAAATAGCGGCTGGTGAGATTGGGATATTTGGTTGCGACCCGCAGATGCGAGATATTGGCCACCTCTTCCGCATCATCCTTCGGCTGCGCCACTGACAGACGGCAGCGCCCGATCCCGAGATCAACCGGCGCATAAAGCTCGCTATAGCCGAATTCCTCGATCACATCCGAGCCGACAATACCGATTTGCGCGGCGCCATGGGCGACAAAGGTCGCCACATCGAACGCCCGCACCCGGATGATCGCCATATGCGGCAGATTGGTCGCGAATTTCAGGCTGCGGTTGGACTTGTCAAAAAAGGCGTCCTCTGGCACGATCCCCGCCTGCTCAAGAAGCGGCAGAGCGTCATCCAGAATCCTCCCTTTCGGAATTGCAAAGATCAGTGGTTTGGCCATATTGGCCGCGGCTTTAGGGCTTCACAGGGGAAAGGGCAACGAGTTATGGATATTTTGGATGTGGAAGATATCGCGCAGGGAATGCGCGGCCAGGCCGAGCATTGTCTCCGCAACGACGCCCCGGTGACCGCCTCGATCATCCTCGCCCAGCTGGCGCTGATCGACGGCCCCACCGCCTGCGGGCAAAAGATCGCACACTGGCCGGGAAAACCGCTGGAGGACGCGATGCCCCTGCGCCTTACCGGTGGCCTGCACTATCTCTATCTCAGCGGCAGCGAACCGCGGCTGGCCGATATTTACGAAGGCCGGATCACCGATCAAGATCAGATCGACAAGCTGGTCGGGCAAGTCGTGGCCGATCATGACGCAGAACTGCTGCCCTGGTTCGACAGCCCGCCGCAGACGAACGAATCCGGCCGCTCGGCCAGTTTCATGGCAGGCCTGCTGTGGCTGTCAGGGCGGATCGGTCCGCGATTCGAACTGCTCGAACTCGGCGCCAGCGCCGGGGTCAACACGATGATGGGCCGCTATCATTATGATCTGAACGGAGTTCAGGCCGGACCGGAGGATTCTCCGATGCGGATCAAGCCGGAATGGCGCGGCCCGCCTCCCCCCCAGGCGCCGGTGGAAATCGTCAGCGCCCGCGGCTGTGATCAGAATACGATCGACCTCACCGACGACGAAACAGCCGCGCGGCTAAAGGGCTATATCTGGCCGGAAATGCCTGCCCGATTCGAGCGGATGGAAGCTTCGATCGCATTGGCCAAGCAGGACCCGCCCGATCTGGTGAAGGCCGATGGCGCCGACTGGGTCGAAGAGCAACTGACTCTTCCGCAGGAAAGCGGCGTAACCCGGGTGCTGATGCATTCGATAGTCTGGCAATATCTGCCGCAGGCAACCAAGGACCGGATCACGGCAGCGATGGAAACTGCGGGTAAAGCGCCGACCGCCGACAAGCCACTCGCTTGGATATCGCTGGAGACCAACCGCAAGACCTTCAGCCACGAACTGGTCATCCGCTACTGGCCAGGTGGCGAAGCACCGGCTTTATTGGGCCGCGCACATGCCCATGGCGCGTGGGTGGAGTGGTTTGAAGGTTAGAAGTTGTGCTCCGCACTTGATGCGCATGCCTCCCGGGGCTCCGCATCAAGTGCGGAGCACGACGCTAATCCGTAACCGTGTTTGGCTTGCCCTCTGGCAGCGGAATATATTCATCCGGATCGCCCGGAACCGTCGGAAAGCGCCCTTCAAACCAGTCGGCCTTGGCCTGCTCGATCCGCTCCTTGCGCGATGAAACAAAATTCCACCAGACATGGCGTTCGGTGGCAAAAGCCTCGCCGCCGAGCAGCATCGCGCGACCGCCTGACAGGGAGGAAAGCGAGACCTTCGCGCCCGGTGCAATCACATAAAGCAGATATTTTTCCAATGGCACGCCATCCAGCGCGCCGTCGCCGTCGACCAGCATCACCGCCCGTTCTTCGGCTTCGGCATCGATCGAGATCGCGCCCTTGGCCGACAGTAATATGTCCGCATAAATCGTCTCTGCGTGACAGGTGGTCGGGGCCGTCTGCCCCCACAGACTGCCCATGATGACCCGTGCTTTTGCGCCACCATCCTCGATGATCGGCAAATCGTCGGCACGGACATTCTCGAACGCCGGATCCATTTCTTCCTTGCCATCCGGCAAAGCCAGCCATGTCTGCATCCCGAACATCGGCTTCCTCTGATCGCGTATCTCCAGCGGAGAGCGCTCCGAATGGACAATTCCCCTGCCCGCCGTCATCAGATTCACCGCGCCCGACCGGATCGTCTGGAAGGTCCCCAAACTGTCGCGATGATCAATCGCTCCTTCGAACAAATAGGTCACCGTTGCCAGATTGATATGCGGATGTGGCCGGATCGCCATGCCCGGTCCTTCCGGCAGCGTAGCAGGACCGAATTCATCGACAAAGATAAACGGCCCGACCATCCGGCGATGCCGCGATGGCAGCACCCGCCGGACTTGGAACTCGCCCAGATCGTGGGTGGTGGGAGTGATGGTTTGGGTAATGCTAGTCATAGCCTGTCCAGATTTTCGACGGTTTTCTCGGTGATCACAGTGCCAGTGTTCAGGGTTGTTGTGGGCTCCAGCATCAGCACATGGCATTCGTCAGTCAACGCTTCCGGGCAATGTTCCACCCCATGCGGCACGATGATCATTTCGCCTTCATCAAGATCGATATCGCCGCTGCGCAAACCCATACGCATCCTGCCTTTTACGACTAGAAACAGCTCGTCTTCCTGCTCATGATGATGCCAGTCAAACTTGCCTTCAAACTTCGCGAGCTTGATTTGCATGGCGTTTATATCACCGGCAACTTTCGGCGACCAGGGATCGGAGAAGCTGGCAAAGGCGTCGGCAAGATTGACTTTGCGGATCATGATGTCCTCCCTCTTGTTGCTTCTGCGCTCCTGCCTTCTCCCTCAAGGGAGAAGGGTCTATTCACTCCCCCGGTGCCTTCGCCTTGATCACCATTGCGTGGACCTTGTCGCGCATCATGTCGCCCAGCGCCTTGTTCACCATCCGCTGGCGGTTGAGCCGGGACTGCCCGGCAAAAGCCGCGCATTCTATGTCGACGGAAAAATGCGATTCGCCGCTGCCGTCGTCGCCAGCGTGGCCGTGATGGCTGGCGCTGTCATTGATCACGTTCAGCGATATTGGTGCGAGCTCGGCGGTGAGCCGCTTTTCTATCTCGCTGTGGACTGGACCTTTGGGCATCGAATCTCCATATTGCTGGTTCACTAGACATATTAGCCGTTAGCCCTCCGCTTGTCGAAGTGCGTTTACGGTGTTCAAACCGTCCTTCGGCCAGCGCAGGACCAACGGAGCAAAATTGAGCCTTTCCCCGAAAAGAAAACCGAACCGCTTTCACGGCCGCGTCGAAACCGAGGGCCAGACCTGCGCGATTGAAGGGTGTGAAGAAAGCGGCGAATTTCGCGCACCTCCCCTCTATGGCAGCAGCCGCAGCCATGACGGCCCCGGCGAATATCGCTGGCTCTGCCTCGACCATGTCCGCGAATTCAACCAAGGATATGATTTTTTTGCTGGCATGGATCATGAACAGATTTTTGAGGCACAGCATCCGGTGCGCGGATGGGACTCGGGGCGGCGAGTCTTTGACGCCGGACCCGGCGTGCCGCCGGCCTGGTCGGATTTTGCCGATCCCCTCGACGCCATTGGCGCTCGGTTTGCGGGCGGTATCCATCGCCGCCAACGAACCGGTCCGGCGCTCTCCGGTGCCGACGAGAAAGCGCTGAAGACGCTAGGGCTTGGCGACGATGGCTCGCAGGTCATCGGGCGCAGCGATATCCGCCGCGCCTATTCGGCGCTGGTCCGCAAATATCATCCGGACCGCAATGGCGGTGACCGCAGCCACGAGAAACAGTTGGCAAATGTGATCGAGGCCTATACGCAGCTTAAGGAATCACCGGATTTTCGATGAGAATCCAATTCCCGCTGGTCCCGAACCTGTCGACGGACATTTCATGTCCCCGGCGCCTGTCGATTTTGATGAACGCAGTTCGACGGGCCCGATGATAGGGGTTTGGGCCAGGGGATGAGCAATTTCGAAGGGCGAACATGACTGAAATACCAAATACCAATTCCGACACCAGCGGCGAAACCATCATGGATGCGCCGGACAAGATGGTCGATGCGCGCAAAATATTTGGCATTGATCTCAATATGCAAGTCCCCGCGTTCAGCGTAAAGGACGAACGCGTCCCCGATCTTGATCCCGCTTATGTTTTCGATCCGGAAACCACTACCGCGATTCTCGCAGGTTTTGCCTTCAACCGCCGGGTCATGGTGCAGGGCTATCACGGTACCGGAAAATCGACCCATATCGAGCAGGTTGCGGCGCGCCTCAACTGGCCCTGTATCCGGATCAATCTCGACGCGCATATCAGCCGGATCGATCTCGTCGGTCGCGATGCCATTGTCCTGAAGGACGGCCAGCAGGTCACCGAATTCCGCGAAGGTCTGCTGCCTTGGGCGCTGCAGACGCCGACCGCGCTGGTGTTTGACGAATATGATGCCGGTCGCCCCGACGTGATGTTCGTGATCCAGCGCATTCTCGAAGCGGAAGGCAAGCTGACGCTGCTCGACCAGAACCGGGTGATCCGCCCAAATCCCTATTTCCGCCTGTTCGCGACCGCCAACACCGTCGGTCTCGGCGACACCAGCGGTCTCTATCACGGCACCCAGCAGATCAATCAGGGCCAGATGGACCGCTGGAATATCGTCGTCACACTGAACTATCTGCCCGCCGCGACCGAAGCGAAGGTGATCCTGTCGAAAGTGCCGGACGCCGGCGACGACACGGTCGAGAATATGATCAAGGTCGCCGATCTGACCCGGCAGGGTTTCATCAACGGCGATATTTCTACCGTGATGAGCCCGCGGACCGTGATCAGCTGGGCCCAGAATACCGCGATCTTCAAAAATATCGGCTTCGCCTTCCGCCTCTCCTTCCTCAACAAATGCGACGAAGCGGAACGGATGCTGGTGGCGGAATATTATCAGAGGGTGTTTGGCGAGGATTTGCCGGAAAGCGTGATGGGGGGGTGAGTGCGAGACACTCGGCCAACGGGATAGTCCCCGGTCTGGTGCAGGCGCAATGCGGGAAATGATGTTCATCTGCGTTCAATGGCGGTTCGAATATTTCCCCTCGCTTATGGCGTATTATTTTTGTAACACAGCAAATTGATGCTTGATCAACCCTTCTCTGATACCAAGCGACGGCGCTGGTACTGGCCATTTGGCCGCAATAGGTCCGCCGAAACCACCTTTTACGAACCTTATGGCGACGCCATCCCTCCGCGCATTGATGAACCGGTCGCGCCGCTCAATAAGCCGCATGGCAAATGGTGGTGGGTCAGTCGCGGCATTGCAGCGGCGCTGTTCGTCTTCATCCTGCTGATCGCCTATCTTGCGATCACCGCACCGCTGTCCAAATCGCTGCAGCCAATTGCCCCGCCACAAATCACGCTACTGACGTCCGATGGACAGCCGTTCGCGCGCAACGGAGCGGTTGTCGATGATCCCGTGAAGGTCGCCGAATTGCCCGATCATGTGATGCAGGCCTTTATGGCAATCGAGGACCGGCGCTTCTATTCGCACTGGGGCGTTGATCCGCGCGGCTTTGCCCGTGCGCTGCTGAGCAATATCTCCGGCAGCGGCATGACCCAGGGCGGCAGTACGATCACCCAGCAACTCGCCAAGACCACCTTTCTAACCCCGGAACGCAGCCTGACCCGCAAGGCGCGGGAAATGCTGATCGCCTTCTGGCTCGAAGCATGGCTGACCAAGGACGAAATCCTTGAGCGCTATCTGTCCAACGTCTATTTTGGTGACAATGTCTACGGGCTGCGCGCCGCGTCCCTGCATTATTACTATCGCCAGCCGGAAAAACTGAAGCTGGACCAGGCGATCATGCTGGCTGGTCTGGTCCAGGCACCGTCCCGGCTGGCACCGACCCGCAACCCGGAACTGGCGGCGAAACGCGCCAAAATGGTAAAATCAGCGATGGTCAGCGTCGGCTATCTTACCCAAAAGGAAGCCGATGCTATCGGCACCGCCCGACTGGATGTCCGGGCCAAAAACGCCCTTCCTACCGGCACCTATTTTGCCGACTGGGCGATGCCGCAAGCGCGGGAACTGACCGATCTCAGCTACGAGAAACTAAATCTGACCACGACCCTCGATTCCCGGATGCAGGAAATTGCCCGTCGTGCCGTGGCCCGCGCGCCACTGGGGCAGGCGCAGGTCGCCCTGGTTGCGATGCGGCCGGACGGAGAGATTGTCGCGATGATCGGCGGCAAGGACTATGCAAAATCCGCCTTCAACCGGGTGACCCAGGCCAAGCGCCAGCCGGGATCGACCTTCAAGCTGTTCGTCTGGCTGGCGGCGCTGCGCTCGGGGATGCAGCCGGATGACATGGTCGACGACACGCCGATCACCAAGGGCGGCTATCTGCCGAAAAATGCCGGCGAAAATTATCGCGGCTCAATCACGTTGAAGGAAGCGTTCGCCAAGTCGAGCAATGTCGCAGCGGTGCGTCTTTTTGGTCAGCTGGGCGACCGGGCGGTGATCCGCGAAGCGCGCAACCTAGGGATCAAGTCGAAACTGGCCGAGGATGATCCCAGTCTGGCACTCGGCACATCGACAATGACGCTGATGGAATTGACCGCCGCTTATGCCGGGGTCGCCGGCAACAGCTGGCCAGTCGAGCCTTACGCCTTCAAGAAAGAATCGCAAAGCTGGACCGAATGGCTGTTCGACTGGCCGGGCCGCTATGAGTCCAGAACCCATGCCAATATGGAAGCGCTGCTGCGATCTGCAGTCAATGATGGAACAGGACGCCGGGCGATGCTGTCGATTCCCAATTACGGCAAGACCGGCACCAGCCAGAACAACCGCGACGCCCTGTTCGTCGGTTATGCCGGTGACGGCGATGACCGGCTGGTTGTCGGCGTGTGGATCGGCAATGATGACAATACACCGCTGAAAGGCGTCAGCGGCGGCAGCCTGCCCGCGCGGATATGGAAGGACTTCATGCAACAGGCGGTACAGTCCAAGAAACCCGCTGGAGGAGCCAAACCAGCGAGCAAGCCCGATCCGGAAGGCCCGGTCACCCCGCTCGACCTTCCTGAGATTCCTGACATTCCGGCTGATGGCGGCGATATTGATGTCAAAATCGACGGCGATTCCGGTGTCAGGATTGGGACGGAAATCGGCGGTGTACCGGTAGATCTGAAAATCAACGGCGATGGCATGGCCGTGGAACGGCGCCAGCAGGAAACACCACCGGGGCAGTGATACCCGGCGCCCGCTTTCGCCTAACAAAAAAGCAGGAAATTAGGCCTTTGATTCCCCCCACCTTTCCGCTTAAAGCTGTTCCCTTCTATGGCTGATCGTTCCAAACTTGATGACTTCAAAGATGTGCTCGGCGGCGCCGCGCGTGCGATCGCGCGTGATCCCGACCTCGAGCTCGCCTATACCGCCGAAGCCCCGTCCCAAGCCGGTCAGCATCTCAAGGTGCCGATGCCAGCGCGCGACCTGCCACCGGCACAAGTCGCAGAAGCGCGGGGCTTTGCCGACAGTTTTTCGCTGAAATTGCGCCACCATAATGAGGCAACGCACCGCAAAAACGCCCCGCAGGAAGCGGTGGCACGCGCCTGTTTCGACGCTCTCGAACAGGTGCGCACCGATGCGCTGGGCTCGCGAAACATGGCCGGGGCGAAGGACAATCTGAACGCAGCGCTGGAAATGCGCATGCGATCGGATCCGATTGCGCGGGCACAAAATCGCGACGAAGTTCCAATCTCGACTGCGCTGGCCCTGCTCGCCCGCGAAAAACTGACCGGACAGGCACCGCCAGCAGGCACGATCAAGGGCATCGACATGCTGCGCGAATGGATCGAAGAAAGCGCGGGCCCGGATCTCGACGGGCTCAATCTGACGCTCGACGATCAGAACAGTTTCGCCAAATTATCGACGCAATTGTTGCAGCATCTCGATCTGATCAAGAGCGACGAAGAATCCGAAGCCGAGGACAGCGAGGACGATAGCGACGAGGACAGCGACGACAGCACCGACGACGGCGCCGACGAGGAAGCGACCGGCGACCAAGGCGAATCGGAAATGCGTTCCGAACCATCGGACGATGATTCACAAGACGGTGAAAGCGATCAGAACGCCGAAGAACTGGAAGAAGGCGCCGA
>JAGXGT010000172.1 GCA_024636595.1 Sphingomonadales bacterium
ATCAAGCGCAATGGCACGGTTGTCGCCAGTTTCCGCGCGACCGACGACGAGCAGGTCATGCTGGTCACCGATCAGGCCAAACTGATCCGGATGAAAGTTGCGGATATGCGGGTGATTGGACGGAATAGCTCCGGCGTGAAATTGTTTGATGTCGCCAAGGGCGAACATGTCGTCGGCGCAGCCAAGATTGACGAAGAGGAAGAACCGGAAAACGAAGCCGAAGAAGCGGTGGTCGAAGAAATGGTCGATCAGGGCGTTTCAGACGGCGATGTTGCTGCGCCTGAAGAACTGGAAGCCGATGACGATCCACAAACATGACAACCAGCGCGCCGATCTTTCTAGCTAAGGACGGCGCGCTGAGCTGGCCTGAGATAGCCGCGATGCGGGAACTGATTTACCCGCCTGAAAAACTGATAGATACGCCAATGCACGGCATAGAATGGGCACAGCCGCAGAGGCGTGTGCTGCTCTATGTCGATGATTCGGTGCATGCAGTTGCCGGTATTCACGAGCGCGAAATCCTGTGCGACGGCGAGAAACTGAGGATTGCGGGAGTTGGCGGTGTCATGACCCACCCGAAATTTCAGGGCGGGGGTTATGGCAAAAAGGTCATGCTCCACCTCATCGCCCTTTTGCAGACAGAGGCACGATGTACATCCGGCCTGTTATTCTGCGAAGACCATAATGTAGAGTTTTACCGTAAATTGGGTTGGACTCTGTTCCACGGTGAGATGGTTGCGGAACAGGGCGGCAAAACTGGCCCATTTTCCTTCCCCAATGTCATGATGCTAACATTAAGTGAAACAGCCAGAACATCGGAAAAGATAAATTTATGCGGCCTGCCATGGTAAGACCGCGCGACTGATTTGGGAATAAGGGAGAAAACGCCTTGTCGATTATGATCTCGCCTTCTGGGCAAGCCTGCGGCGCCGGGGTTACTGGTGTTGATCTGACCCAACCACTCGACGACACCGAAGTCGATAAAATTCGATCGGCATGGCTCGAACATCATGTTCTGTCCTTTCCGGACCAGCCACTGACCGACGATGACCTGGAACGGTTTACCCAATATTTTGGCGGATTCGGCCATGATCCGTTTTTCGATCCGATCGAGGGTCGCCAGCATATTGCGGCAATCCGCCGTGATGCCGACGAGAAAAGCCCTCTCTTTGCCGAGAATTGGCACAGCGACTGGAGCTTCCAAAAACACCCCCCTGCGGGAACCTGCCTGCTTGGCATCACGATCCCGCCGGTTGGCGGCGACACCTTGTTCGCCGATCAGCACAAGGCGCTCGACGCGATGCCGCCCGAAATGCGCGCCCAATATGAAGGCCTGACCGCAATCCACAGCGCCCAAATGGCCTATGCCCCCGATGGCGCCTATGGCGACAAGGACGAGGGCCGCAGCATGGCGATCCGTCCCGACGAATCGGCTCGCGCTACCCAAACCCATCCGTTGATCCGCGAACATCCGGAAACCGGTCGTCCCGGACTGTTCAGTTGCATGGGCTATATCATCGGCTTCGAAGGCATGGCGCAGGAAGAGGCCTTGCCCCTGCTCCAGCAATTATACGCGTGGCAAAGCCGCGATGAATTTGTCTATCGCCACCGGTGGCAACCGGACATGCTGATCATGTGGGACAATCGTTCGGTACTGCACTGTGCGACCGGCGGCTATGACGGCCATGACCGGCTGCTCCACCGGACGACGATCGCGGCCTATCAGGCCTGAACCGGGTCGGCGCTGTCCGCTGCCATTTCGTGCCGGAGCGTTCTGACGATGCCGGTCGCAATCATGAACTGGCCGAAATAATATAGCGGCCAGATCAGCATATCCGGCACGATGCTAGTTTCCAGCGGCCCCATGCGTGCAAATATCAGCAAGTCGGAGACCAGAAACAGTATCGCACCGGCACCAACCTGATAGCGGGAAAAGCGGCTTGTCCAGGCCATCGCCGCCATCGCCGCGACGAAGAAACAATAGACCGCGATCCCGGCCGCAGCGGAGCGGTCGAACGGCAAAGTCCAGGCGATCAGCACCGACAGTGGCACCAATAGGATAGCAAAGAGCTTCTGGCTGAATCCCAGCTTATGACGGCGAAAGCGGGAATAAAATAATATTGCCAGCAAATGGCCGACCGTGAACGCAGCAGCCCCCAGCATTAGGTCATATTCCAGAACCATGTCTCCGATCGCCCCGAAGGCCATAATCGCGCCGACGATCTTGCCATCCAGCCGATGCAGGCGAACCAGCGCATAAATCGCCAGAAATCCTACGCCAGCGCCTTTCCATGCCATCAGATAGACGCCGGGAATATTGCTATCCGTGACAAAGAAATAGCTGATCCCGAACAACAGGCTGAGCAGCAGAAATGGCCGGGATTCGGCAAATGCACTTTTCATCGGAATATCATGGTCCCCACTTCAAAATCGCCTGTATCATGCAACGAGCGAGACTGCCAGATTGACATTATAGTCTTACCACAACACTAAGGCCCGCATGACAGATGTACATATAATTGGTGGTGGCCTCGCCGGGTCGGAAGCAGCATGGCAACTCGCGGAACAGGGCGTCAAGGTGCGCCTCTCCGAGATGCGGGGCAGCGGCGAGATGACCCCTGCCCATCAAACCGATGGTCTGGCCGAGCTGGTCTGCTCGAACAGCTTCCGGTCCGATGACGCGGAAAAAAATGCCGTCGGCCTGCTGCATCAGGAGATGCGCGATCTCAATTCGATCATCATCGGTGAAGGCGACCAACACCGTCTGCCGGCTGGATCAGCACTGGCGGTCGACCGCGATCATTTCTCGAAAGGCGTAACCAAACGGCTCAGCGAACATCCGAATATCGAAGTCGTGCGCGAACGCGTCGATCAACTGCCCGAAAGCGGATTGACGATTGTCGCCACTGGCCCCCTCACCGCAATGACCTTGGCGGAAAGCATTAGCGCTGCCACCGGCGAAGACTCGCTCGCCTTTTTCGATGCCATTGCGCCGATTGTGTACAAAGACAGCATCAATATGGACATTGCCTGGATGCAGTCGCGCTGGGACAAGGTCGGGCCCGAAGGCGACGGCAAGGACTATATCAACTGCCCGATGGATCGCGACCAATATTATGCCTTCATTCAGGGGTTGCTCGACGGGGAGAAAACCGACTTCAAACAATGGGAAAAGGACACGCCCTATTTTGAAGGCTGCATGCCGATCGAGGTAATGGCCTCCCGCGGTCCCGAGACATTGCGCTTCGGTCCGATGAAGCCGGTCGGCCTGACCAATTCCCACAATGGCGAAAGCGCTTATGCCGTGGTCCAGCTACGGCAAGACAATGCCTTGGGGACGCTATGGAATATGGTCGGTTTCCAGACCAAGCTCAAATATGGCGCGCAGGCTGACCTGCTCAAATCCATCCCCGGTCTTGAAAATGCCGAGTTCGCGCGCATGGGCGGCCTTCATCGCAACACCTTCATCAATGCACCCAAATTGCTCGACAAGGAACTCCGCCTGAAAAAAGCGCCCCATATCCGCTTTGCCGGCCAGATCACCGGCTGCGAAGGCTATGTCGAGAGCGCCGCGGTCGGTCTGATGGTTGGCCGGATGGTCGCAGCAGAGATCCGCGGCGAACCCCTCACCCTGCCCCCGCAAACAACCGCCTTTGGCGCGTTATTGTCGCATATCACCGGTGGCGCCGATACCCGCGACTATCAGCCGATGAATGTCAATTTCGGTCTGTTTCCGCCGTTTGAAGAGCGCGTGAAGAAGAAGGAGCGCAAGGAAGCCTATACCGCCAGAGCCCGCGCAGATTTTGCCGAATGGTTGCAACCGCTGTCAGCAAAAGGCCTGCAACTGGCCTAGCGTCGCGGCCTAGCATTTGCAGCGGGGCACAGATCGCTTGGGCCTTGTGGTACGGAATTCGGTGCGGGTCAGCTGGCTATTACCATCCTTGTCCGCTCCGGCAAATTTGTCGCTGGTCGCGACCGCCCATTCCTCGAAGGTCAGCAGATTATTCCCGTCCTTGTCGAGTTTCCGGAAGGCATCCGTGCGGCTGCTCATCATCTCCAGACGCGTGATAATCTCGTCACGATTGCGGTCATAGCGGTTGAACCGCATTTCTTCCCGCGAGGCCTTATAGGCCTTCGGCGGTGTCGGTGGTGCGGGACCGACCGTTTGCGCATCAAGTTCGGCCTCGGGCAAGCTCTCGGGTTCAGTCGCTTCCGGTGGCGGCGGTGCAGCAGGAATGGGGACATCCTGTCCCTGCGCACCGATCCACAAAAACAGGCCCGCAGTCAGCAGCAGCAATATGCCGGCGGCACCGGCGGCAAATTTCTTCATAGGCGCAATCCGCGGCTAAGCGACTGTTGATCTAGCGACCGGTCATCCCGTGCCAGATTATGCGTGCAGCAATGGCCGGACTATAGAGATCGGCAGTCAATTTACCCTTGCTAACATCGCGGATCATCAGGTTGCAGAGGATTGATAGCGGTCGTCCGCTTCTGTCAAAATCGGGTTGCGGCAGAAGGCTGGCAATCTCGGTACAGCGCTCAAATGCCGACTGGCGCATGTTGGCATCCGAACAATGGCGAGCAAAATCCCATAGCGCCCAGGCCCTGCTAAAGTCGGCGGCTGGTCCGGCCAGCAGATTTTGATCCCCCAACCCCAGACCAAAAAATCCGCGACCCCGCGCTTCCGCATAGTTTTGAAACTGCCGATCATCCCAGGGGAAATCGTCAAGCATTGCTTCCCAGCCATCGAGCAGGTTCGAAACCGATGTCAGGTTTTCACCGCTTTGTTCCAGCCGATTGATCTCCGCGATCAAAGGCTCGCCTGCCGGCCTGTCTGAGGCCGTCTTGGTTAAAATATCACGCCACCACGTTAACCGCATCTGTCCAATCAATATTTCCGTGGTCGAGCGAATAACCTCGGCAAATCTGGAATCGAGCGCGAACAAAAGCGCATATCGAGGGCGATCAGCCGCTTTTGCGTACGCCAGCACCAACCTGTAAAACGGATTGAGTTGTAAAACAGTGTCTCGCATGCGCAGGCCGTCAACGGTTTCCCGCCGGAAATCAAGGTAAACATCTTGTTAACCATGGCCATTGGTCCGGCGCTAACCCTTTTCCCGCTATCAGCCATTTTGAATTGAAATTGGATAGTGCCGCCATGCGCGTACCGATCAGAGGCCAAATGCATGTTTGACAAAGCGAAGACCAAATCTGCAGAATCATTTTTGCAGAAGTTGCGGTCAAATACGGCTGGTAACACGCTTGCTATGGCAGGGATGGCGCTCTTTCCCCTGGCCGCGATGATCGGCGGCGGCGTTGATGTGAGCCGCATTTATCTCGTGCAAACCCGCTTGCAACAGGCCTGCGACGCCGGCGCGCTGGCTGGCAGACGGCAGATGGCCAGCGGCTATTGGGGCGCCAACAACAATGCGGCCAACACCGCCGCCAACAATATGTTCCGGGCCAATTTTGATACCGACGCCTATGGCTCTTACGAAGGGACTACCGCCTTTAGCGAGAATGCGGGAACGGTCACCGGCACTGCAACCGTCAAACTCGACATGGCGGTGATGCAGATGTTCGGCTACGGCACCAAAAGTGTCAGCGTCGAGTGCGATGCCTCGATGGCCATCCCCAGCACGGACGTGATGTTCGTTCTGGACACGACCGGGTCGATGAATTGCCCCGATACCGGGACGTCATATTGTGGCAACAATGGCAATGTCGAAGCGTCAAACGCCAGGATCAAAGGCCTGCGCTCGGCGGTAAAATGTTTTTATGAAACATTGGCAAGACGGAACAGTGACGAAGATTGCGGTTCAACACCATCGGCGGGCAGCGCGAATACTGCCCATCTTCGTTTCGGCTTCGTACCATACAGCACCAATGTGAACGTCGGAATGCTTTTACCGAACGATTTTCTGGCAAATAATTGGACCTATCAGTCGCGCCAAGCGGTCACCAGGGTGGAAAATGTCGTCGTCGATTATACTCCAGGCACCCCCTATCTGTATGGAACCAACTATTATTATAATGGCAATTGGAGCAATACATCGACCGTGGACTCCCACAATAATGTTCGTAACCGTAACGCGTGTGATGACCTTCAACCCGACGATTATGACGACATGTCCGGTAGCGAAGGGCCCAAATATAATGAGTATACATGGACCTCTGGTGATCAACAGATTACCCGCTGGTACAGGAATATATCCGGAACCAGATATGATTACAGCACTGATTACAGCAATCGGCGGGACCGCTGCGATATCGAACTTCGGACGCGAGAAATTATCGAGCAACGGGAATATCGGCAAGTCAACACGCCGGTATATGAACAGCAACAGGTCTTTTCCCATTATGATTACAAACCGGTCACGTTCAACGTCAGCGGCCTGAAGGCGGGCGGATCGTCGTGGAATAATTCTATAGACCTTCCGGTCGGCAATCAGGGGCTGGATACGGGCGTAACCTGGGATGGGTGTATCGAAGAACGGCAAACCGTCAGGACCACCAATTTCAATCCGATCCCGACCGCCGCATATGATCTGGATATCAACCGCGTGCCCACCATCGGCGATCCTGCCACGCAATGGGGACCATTGCTCACTGGGGCGGTTTGGGCCAGATATGATTCAAACTATAATCAAACAACCTCGACTGTTTCTTCGGTCTACACCTTGAATCGGAATTTCAGTTACACCTGCACCAATGAAGCGCGCAAGTTGCAGCGGTGGGATAATCCTTCCGATTTTGACAATTATCTGGATGGTCTTGATGCTATTGGCAGCACCTATCATGATATCGGCCTGATCTGGGGTGCGCGTTTTCTTTCGCCCACAGGAATTTTTGCGGCTGAGAATGCGACTACGGACAACGGCGGCGCAATCGACCGTCACCTGATCTTCATGACGGATGGTGATACCGTGACTAGCAGTTCACAATATACTTCTTATGGTGTTGAATGGTATGATCGCCGCAGGACCTCGGCGAATAGCGCACCATCCAGCAACGATCTGACGACTCAGGTAAACAGCCGTTTTCTCGCCATGTGCGGCGCCATCAAAAACCAGAATATCACCCTCTGGGTGGTTTCATTCGGCAATGGTGTCAGTTCCAGCTCAATCACCAATTTGCAGAACTGCGCCACGTCCGGAAAATTCTACAACGCCAGCAACAGTGCTGAATTGCTGAATAATTTCCGCACCATCGCCAATGATATTTCCCAACTGCGACTGACCAACTGATGCGGAGATTGATCGAAAAACTGCGTGTTTTCAAAAAGCACGAGGCTGGCGCGGCACTAGTGGAATTCGCGCTCGTCGCGCCGGTGCTCATTCTTTTGATAATGGGCATGTTGGATATCGGGCACAAAATCTATGCGACCGCTATCCTGCAAGGTTCCGTGCAAAAGGCGGCGCGCGATGCGAGCCTTGATGACGGCGCGGCAAATGCTGGCGCTATCGACGATCGAGTGAAGCAACTCATGCTGCCCATTCTGCAAGAGGAGCCGATTTCAAGCTTCGACTTTGATCGCCGCAATTACAGCAGCTTTTCCGATGTCGCGAAACCGGAAGATTTTACCGACAGCAACAATGACGGTGAGTGCAACAATGGTGAGCCCTATGATGACTCCAACGGCAATGATAGCTGGGACGAGGACCGAGGCGTAGCCGGTCAGGGTAATGCCAAAGATGCCGTGTTATATACCGTCAGAATCACTTATCCCCGGCTGTTTCCAATGGCCGGGATGATCGGACTTCCGGAAGATCAAATCATCGAAGCCAGCACCGTGCTTCGGAACCAACCATTTGGTGGGCAAGCCGCTCGCGGAGAGGCAAAAACGTGTACGTAATTCGCAAACTCAGTGGCTTGAAACGGACCTTGTCGGCGCTCGCTGGCGATACCAGCGGCCTGGCCCTTATTGAACTGGCCTATTCGCTCCCGCTATTGATGGGGATTGGCATGTATGGAGCCGAGGTCGCAAATGTTGCGATGGTCAAGATGCGCGTCAACCAGGTTTCGATGCACGCAGCTGACAATGCTTCCCGGATCGGCGAAGGCACTTTGTTGTCGGTCAAGAAGATTTACGAAAACGAAATCAACGACCTTTTCATCGGCGCGCATCTTCAAGCCGGCAGCTATGTGGATATTTTCGAGCACGGTCGTATCATTATCAGCAGCCTCGAAAAGCATAGTGATGGCGATCAATATATCCATTGGCAGAGATGCAAGGGCAAAAAGACACACCCGTCCAGCTACGGCACCGCGGGTGCCAACTCTCCCTCTCGCCCGATCAACGGCATGGGTCCTACCGGTGCCAAAGTGAGCGCGCCGGACGGACAAGCCGTCATTTTTGTCGAGATTTCATATGATTATCAGCCGCTAATATCGGACAAATTTACGAGCATTCGCAGGATAACCACGCACAGCGCGTTCAACGTCCGCGATCGCCGTGATTTGACTCAGATATACAATCAGAGTGGAAGCGATCCGGTCGCAAGTTGTTCAACATATGATGGCATCACCTGATACGCGCAGATATCAGCGGTAACAGACTTTCTTCACCGCCTCGATAATCCGGGCGCTATCGATCAGCGCCGCTTTTTCCAGATTGGCGGCATAAGGCAACGGCACATCTTCATTGGTCACCCGCGTGACCGGCGCATCCAGATCGTCAAAGCCCCGTTCCATGCACAAGGCGATGATCTCGCTCGAAATCGAACAGGTCGGCCAGCCTTCTTCCGCCACGACCATCCGGTTGGTCTTGGCCAGGCTATTCAGGACCGTCTCGGTGTCCAGCGGCCGCAATGTTCTGAGATCGATGACTTCCGCTTCTATGCCCTCCCCGGCCAGACTGCCCGCCGCTTCAAGCGCCAAGCCAACGCCGATCGAATAGCTGACGATGGTGACATCGCTGCCTTCGCGGATGATCCGCGCCTTGCCGATCGGCAGCGTATAATCGTCGAGTTCCGGTACATCGAAAGACCGCCCGTAGAGCAGCTCGTTTTCCAGAAAGACGACCGGATCAGGGGTCTGAATAGCCGCTTTCAGCAAGCCCTTGGCATCTGCTGCATCATAAGGCGCAATAACGATCAGACCCGGGACCGATGCATACCACGGACCATAATTCTGGCTATGCTGCGCACCGACGCGGGAGGCCGCGCCATTCGGACCGCGGAAAACGACCGGGCAGCGCATCTGGCCACCGGACATATAATTGGTCTTGGCCGCCGAGTTGATGATTTGGTCGATCGCCTGCATCGCAAAATTGAACGTCATGAATTCGACAATTGGCTTCAGACCGCCCATGGCCGCACCAGCACCAATGCCCGCAAAACCATGTTCGGTAATCGGCGTATCGATCACCCGTTTTGGACCAAATTCTTCCAGCAGTCCCTGGGTGACCTTATAGGCTCCCTGATATTCCGCGACTTCTTCGCCCATGACAAAGACAGTATCGTCCTTGCGCATTTCCTCTGCCATGGCATCGCGCAACGCTTCCCGAACCGATAGCGAAACCATGCTGGTGCCATCAGGCACCGACGGATCGTCGGCTCTCGAAATCGGAGCCGCCGGAGCTTCTTCCATGATTTCAGGTTTCGCTTCATCCGCAGGTACAGGCTCGTCAGCCTTCTCTGGTTCATTGGATTCCGCGGGCTCCTTTGAGCCTTTGGATTCAGCAGGTTTCTCATCCGCTGCGGAATCGGTCTCTTCGTCTTCCGCGGCCATTTCGGCGATGACGGTCCCAACGGCAACTTCGTCGGTTCCTGCGGCAATCAAAATCTTCGTGATCACACCTTCGTCGATCGCTTCAAATTCCATCGTTGCCTTGTCGGTTTCGATCTCGGCGAGAATATCCCCGGACGTGACTGCATCGCCTTCCTTGACGAACCACTTGGCCAATGTGCCTTCTTCCATGGTTGGCGAAAGGGCCGGCATTTTCAGTTCGATCGCCATCAATATTGCTCCACCAGCACGTTGGTATAGAGTTCGGACAGATCCGGTTCTGGTGATTCTTCGGCAAAGTCAGCCGCTTCCATCACCGTCTTGCGGACCTTTTTGTCCAGCGCCTTCAAATCCTCTTCCTTCACGCCCTTTTTCAGCAAGGCCGCTTTCAAACGTTCGATCGGGTCGGATTTCTCACGTACATCCTGCACCTCGTCCCGGCTGCGATATTTGGCCGGATCGGACATCGAATGGCCGCGATAGCGATAGGTTTTCAGCTCCATCAACACCGGCCCGCAGCCGCCACGCACATCCTTCAAGACTTCTTCCACCGCACCGCGAACGGCCAGCACGTCCATGCCGTCGACCTGCACGCCGGGAATGCGAAAGCTTTCACCGCGCCGGTAGAGCTGGTCTTCGGCGGAGGACCGGTTGACGCTGGTGCCCATGGCATATTGGTTATTCTCGATCACGAAAATCACCGGCAACTGCCACAGCTCCGCCATGTTGAAACTTTCGTAAACCTGTCCTTGGTTGGACGCGCCATCGCCGAAATAAGCCAGACAGACGCCGCCATCCTCCTTATATTTATGGGCGAAGGCGAGACCGGTGCCAAGCGAGACCTGCGCGCCGACGATGCCATGGCCACCGTAAAAGCCATGGTCGACCGAGAACATGTGCATCGAACCGCCCTTGCCTTTCGAAATGCCGGACGCACGGCCGGTCAGTTCTGCCATCACGATATTCGGGTCGATCCCGCAGGCCAGCATATGGCCATGATCGCGATAGCCGGTGATGACGCTGTCCTTGCCCGGGTTAATCGCCGTTTGCAGACCGGTCACGACCGCTTCCTGACCAATATAGAGATGGCAAAATCCGCCGATCAGGCCGAGGCCATAAAGCTGCCCCGCCTTTTCTTCGAACCGCCGAATGAGCAGCATTTGCTCATAGAAATCGAGCATCTCTTCTTTGGTCGCTTTGTAAATCGGTGCCTTCAACCCACCGGTAGAATGTACAACCGGCTTGGGCTTGGCGGGCGCGCGCTTGGGCGACGCAGGTTTTTTGGCTGGGGCGGTTTTCCGGGGAGCTTTTGCCACGCGAGCGGGATCCTTTTTCTGACGAACCGATAGCATAGCCAAAACAGCTCCATTACCCAAGCACTTAGACTCACGGAATGGGCGGAATTTGTGATGGCCTTTTGAAACAGCCGATTGCTATTTCAGCGGAACGATGATCTCGTCCGGATGAACGACATTCACCTTCTTGCGCAGCAATTCACCGATCAGATCCGGATCCGCACCTTTTGGATCAAGCAGCTCCACCCGGTTCTTCAGGGCGTCGCGTTCGGTCTGCAGTTTGGCCAGCTCGACACCGCGTATTTCCAGCTGTGCCTGATAGTCGCCCCAGGCCAAAATCCCGGTGGGGCCAAGCACTGCATAGCCAGCAATAGCCAGCAGAGTCATCAGCGCGAATCCGGGACCCAGGGCGGCCTTGATCAGATCTGCAATTTTTCCGCGCTGTGCCATATCATCGCCTTGAATCAGAAAAGTGATTCGCTGGC
>JAGXGT010000173.1 GCA_024636595.1 Sphingomonadales bacterium
ATATCGCCGGTCAGGTCCTGCGTGCCCAACCAGGGCTCGATCAGCGCCTCGATCTCCTCGGGCGGCAACAGCCGGACCTCCTCGATCAGCGGCAGGGCCCGCAACTGTTCGGCGGCGGCTGCGGCCTGACGGGCCCGGATTTCCGGATTGGCTTCGATAATCTGGACTGTTGCCCGGCTCGACAACTGCTCCGAAACGTCGCTGGTCGCGCGGGTCATGGCGAGCCCGGCAGCCGCGGCCAGCACGGTCAGGAAAATCATGATCGCAATGACCCAGGGCATCGGGCCGGACAAGCGGCCCTCGGGAATCAGGCGTCGGTCATGCGCGGGAATGGCGAAAAATTTGAACATCCTCCGGACGGCCTATTGCAACTGGTCTTTGGGCAGCGGCGGAAAGCGCAGCGAGCCGGTGGGATCGGCCAGCATGCCTTTTTCCAGCCGCATCATCTGGGCGCCGGGGATCTTGCTGAGCAAATGGATGTCATGGGTCGCGACGACAATCGTTGTGCCCAGCGTATTGAGCGCCTCGAACAATTGCAGCAGGCGGATCGCCATTTCGGGATCGACATTGCCGGTCGGTTCGTCGGCGACGAGGATTTCCGGCCGGCCAATCACCGCGCGGGCAATCGCCACCCGCTGCTGCTCACCGCCGGACAGCGTTGCCGGCCGGGCCGAGGCGCGGTCGCCGAGCCCAACCCATTCGAGCATCTCGGTCACCGGCGTCTCGAGGTCCCTTTCGCGAACCCCGGCCACCCGCAGCGGCAGCGCGATATTGTCGAAGGCCGAGAGATGCGGGACAAGCCGGAAATCCTGAAACACAACGCCGATCCGGCGGCGAAAGCCGGGCAGGCGCTCGCGCGGCATGGTCACCGCATCTTCGCCGAACAGCCGGATGATCCCGCGACTGGGCCGCTGGGAAAGATAGAGCAGTTTGAGCAACGAGGTCTTGCCCGCCCCGGATGCGCCGGTGAGAAAATAGAAACTGCCAGGAAACAGGGTGAAATTAAGATCGGCCAGCGTTTCTGCGCCCGCGCCGTAGCGCAGACCGACATTTTCAAAGCGAACAATTTCGTCCATTAGCTCTACATTCCAATATCGCGGCGAAATATTGCCCGGTCCCGCGACCAATAGGCCGGGAAGACCCTCCAAATCAACTCCGCTGTCGAGCGCTGGCAATCGATTCGGCAGGAAAACGCGCAAAAACCGGATTCGGTCTCAAATCGGTCATACAGCCACTTGCAGTTTGTCTTGATGGCGTGTTTAGAGGGGTGTCATGATTTTGAATTGCCCGGCTTGTAAAACCCGTTATCTCGTCCCCGACAGTGCCATTGGACCCAATGGCCGTTCGGTGCGCTGCGCGTCCTGTCGCCATAGCTGGTTCCAGGAAGCGGCGATTCCGGAACCGGAACTGGTCGAGGCAAGCACCGCCGGCCAGGCACCGCCGGCCAGCAAAACGGAAGCAGTGGCGGATTGGGTACCGACGCCGCCGGCCTCTGCGGTCACCCGTTCGCCACCCCCGCCGATCTCCGCCACTCCCGACTACGCGTCCGGGGAAAGTAGCTTTGCGCACGAGCCGCCGTTCAAGGCGCGCCGCAATCCGGCGAAACTTTGGACCATGGCGGCGATTGCCTTTGCCGTCCTGGTGATGGCGGCGGGCGCGGCGCTCTATTATTTCGGACCGCCAAAATGGATTTCTGACTATGAATTTGCCTCGGTCGAGGAAACTCCGCTGCTGTTCGAACTGAGTCAGAAGCAGGACCGCCGGACGCTGCCCGACGGCACCGAATATTTCGCGGCCAGCGGGACGATCATCAATCCCACCACCATCGACCAGACGATCCCGCCGATGCTGGTGATCCTGCGCGATGCCGGTGGCCGGATTGTCTACAGCTGGAAAATGAAAGCGCCGGCGCAATCGCTTGCTCCCGGCGCCAAGGTGAACTTCAACGAGGCCAAGCTCGATGTTCCGCGCGGTGCCAGCCAACTGGAAGTCGGATGGGCTGACCAAAGCCGAGAATGATACAACCGTTTAACCGGTAGCATCGACGGCGACGAATATCTGTTGCGGCTTCAATACCCCTTTGCTAAGGGCACGCGCCTACCCGGGATATAGCGGTCCCAAGCTAGAGACAGTGCGGTCGTGGCGGAATTGGTAGACGCGCAGCGTTGAGGTCGCTGTGGGGTTAATACCCCGTGGAAGTTCGAGTCTTCTCGACCGCACCAGTACTGGCCCGCCGGTGGCTCAAATGCCCGGCAACAACACCCCAACCGTTCCGGCCCCCCAACAAGAGTGTCAAACGCTCAGTCCGTTTGCCGTGCGGCAAAATATCTTGCCAGGTAAAACGGGGGCGGGAGCAATATTCACCGCGGGAATTTGTCTAAACCGGACAAGCAGCCCGATGGTTCTTGAATTTGTTAACCAGCTTGGCGCGATAAGGTTGGATATTTTGGCACCGGCGAAAAGTTGCGGCAATGAAAACGATATTGGTCATCGGTGCCCGCGGCATCCCGGATGTCGAGGGCGGCGTAGAAAAAAATGCGGAACGGCTGTTCCCGTTGATCACCAGCCGGGGCTGGAAAGTGTGCCTTGCCGGATTGAAACCCTATACGCAAACCGGCGAATATAGAGGGGTCTCGCTCTGGTGCGCGCCCTCCCTCGGCATCTCAAAAATCGATCGATGGCTGTACGCGATAGGGGCCCTGGTCAAAGCGTTCCGGATGCGGCCAGATATCGTCCATTTTACCCGCCTGGAATCAGCCCAGTTGCTGTGGGCCTACAAGCTCACTGGCTGCAAGATCGCCGTGCGCTATGGCGCGGATTGTCACGCCCGGCCATGGAGCGGGCCGCGGAACTGGGCCATGCGATGGGCGCAGTATCAATTGCGATGGGCCGACCAGATTATCGCCGTGACTCCCGCGCTGGGCAGAAGTCTGCAAGCCATCGAAGCCTTGCAGAATATCCATGTGATCGGCAACGGCGTCGACCGGCCCGAGACGTTCCCGGAAGGGTCGCGCGCGCCGGTGACCGGGGAATATATGCTGTTCGTCGGCCAGATATCGCAAAAGAAGAATATCCATAGCCTGATTTCCGCCTTTCGCGTCTTTTCCAAAAGCCATCCGCAGATGCAGTTGGTGATCGTCGGCGACTGGAGCAAAAGTGCCGATC
The DNA here is from genome assembly GCA_024636595.1 of Sphingomonadales bacterium. Classification (GTDB taxonomy): domain Bacteria; phylum Pseudomonadota; class Alphaproteobacteria; order Sphingomonadales; family Sphingomonadaceae; genus Parasphingorhabdus. The sequence goes on from JAGXGT010000173.1 coordinate 3,166, forward strand.
GCAGAAAAATCGAGGCGCTGGGCGACGACCGTATCGTGATACTCGGCAGCCTGCCCCGATCGGAATTGGCGCCGCTCTACCGCGGTGCACGGTTCTTCGTGAACCCGTCGATCCGCGAGGGACATTCCAATACCCTGCTGGAAGCGATCAGCTTTGGCTGTCCGGTTCTGTTGAGCGATCTGCCGGAAAACCGGGATCTTCGGCTCAATGCCAAGCATTATTTCAATCCGGCCAATGTCAGGAGCATGGTCAGTGCGCTCAACCGCGCCCATGCCAATCCGGATGTATTCCGGGTTGGCGCGGATCGATTTCCGCATTGGGAAAAAATCGCGGACCAGACGGTTAATGTGTACGAGAAACTATTGGCCGATGACGCGGCCCGCCCGGCCTCGCAAGCCAGGCGTTCGCGGATCTAGGGTTGTTGACCGGCTGTTGCTGGCCGAACGCCTCGTTCGGACTTACAGCGCATAACCATCTGCGCGCGCAATGCCGGTTTTCCGGCAAAAAACATAGCTCACCGGAAGGATGGGCCGAAGCCGGAGGGGCCAGCGCGATGACATTTTCACCATAGACGTTCATCGAAAGCCGGTCGAATTTGGTCGAAAGTTCCTCATCAGGTTACTTTTGTTACCTTAGGCCTTCTCTCTGACAGCGATTTTACCGGTATTGGGGCGGGGGAAGCTTGATGAGACATAGCGAACAGCCAATTATTTCCGGCGATTTTGCCGCGGGGTGCCCGCGATGACGCTGACCAACATCGCCCTGCGCTATCCCGCCGCCATTGCTGCCGGACTGGCCCTGATCGCCCTGATCGGTATCATCTCCATCTTCACCACCCCGATCCAGCTCTTTCCCAATATCGAGCAACCACAAATTTCGGTGCAGGCCAACTGGCGCGCCGCCAGTCCGAAAGAGATGGAATCGGAAATCACCATACCGATCGAGGAGCAGCTGCGCGGGATTCCCGGGCTGGAAACGATCAACAGCTGGTCCAACAACGGCAATGTCTGGTTCAATCTGGAATTTGCCCTCGGCACCAATATGGACAAAGCCTTTGCCGAAGTGTCGAGCCGGGCGCAGCAAGTGCGCAACTGGCCGCTGGATGCCGACCGACCTATTGTCGGCGGAGCCAATGGCCAGCAGGGGGAATCGCTCATCTATCTGTTCCTGCAGGCGCTGCCGGACAGCAATATGGACAGCGAAGCGCTGGCCCGCTTCGCTCGCGACACGATCATTCCGAAATTGGAAACCATTGAAGGTGTGCAGGGTGTGGACCTGCAGGCGCCGACTGGCGAGCGGATCTTGCGCATCCGCTTCGATCCCTGGCGGCTCGCGCAGCTCAATCTCACGATCGAGGAATTGTCGCGCGCGGTCGGCCGTTTTCAGGATGTCGGCGGCGGCACCGTCGATGTCGGGAGGCGCGGCTATGCGCTGCGCTTCGAAGGCAATTTCACCGCCGAACAGATCGGCGACCTGACCGTCGCCCAGCGCGGCACCACGGTGATCCGCATGCGCGATGTTGCGGATATCAACGTCGGACCCGACAAGGCCTTTGGCGCGACCTACCAGAATGGCAATCCGGCGATCGGCATGCAGGTGATCCGCGAACCGGGCAGCAACACGCTGGATGCGATCGACGCCGTGCTCACCGAGGTGAAGGCCTTCAACGAAAACGAGCTGCGCAGTGTCGGCGCGAGAATAGAAAAAAGCTTTGACCCGTCGGTGTTCATCAAGCGCGCACTGTCTTTCCTGGGCGGCAACCTGCTGCTCGGCACGCTGCTCGCCGTCGGCCTGCTCTGGCTATTCGTCCGGCGGGCGCGGGCAACGGTGCTCATTGCCGCAACGGTGCCGGTCTGCCTGCTCGTCACGCTAGCGGTTCTGGGCATGGCCGGGCGTACGATCAACGTTATTTCGCTGGCCGGCCTCGCTTTTGCCACCGGCATGGTGCTCGACGCCGCCATCGTCGTGATGGAAAATTTTGTCCGCATCAGGAAACAGGGGAAGGGGCCCGCACCTGCGGCGCTGGAAGCCGTTGCTCAGGTCTGGCCGGCGCTGTTCGCATCGACCGCCACCACCGTCGCCATCTTCATCCCGATCATGTTCATCAAGGATGTCGAGGGACAGCTGTTCGCTGACCTCGCCCTTACCATCGCGATTTCAGTCATCGCCAGCCTGATTGTCGCCGTGACCGTGTTGCCCGCCGCCGCCCGGCGCTTCGCCGGCGATCTTGACATGGACGACAATGAACGCCGCTGGGACGGCTATGCGGACCGGATTTTCAGCCTGATCGACAGCGATCGCAAGCGCAGGATCTGGATCCCGTCGCTGATTCTGGCACCGATCGTCATTTCCTATTTTCTCTGGCCGCAGACCGATTATCTGCCGGATGTCAAACGCGATGCCGTCGATGCCTGGGTCGGCCTGCCGTCGGGCCAGACGCTGGAGGCGGCACGCACCGAAATCGCCGAAGAGGTCGTGCAGCGGCTCGACCCCTATCTCAAGGGCGAGAAGCAGCCCGAGCTGCTCAACTATTATCTGTTCGTCAATCCCTGGGGTCTGAGCACCGGCATAAGGATCAAGGACCAGTCGCGGATCGAAGAGATGACCGATATCGTCAACAATGAAATTCTCGCCGGATTCCCCGATGTTCAGGCCTTTGCCCAGCAGGGCAGCCTGTTTGGGAATTTTGGCGGCAACGGCAGTATCGAACTCTATCTGCAGGCCGAAGATGATGAGGCGCTGCGCCAGGCGGCACTGGTCGCCACGGACTCGATCAACGCCGCCATTCCCGGCGCGATGGTCCGGCCCAATCCCGATCCGAATGTCGTCGTGCCGGAACTGCGGTTGACTCCGAATGACCGGCGGATCGCCGAGCTGGGCATGACCCGCGAGCAGGTCGGTCGCGCGGTGCGGGCGATGGGCGACGGGCTCTATCTCGGCGAATATGTGTCGGATGGCGAGCGGATGCGCGTGATCATGCGCGGCTTGGAAGCCGCCGATCCAGAAGCGATTGAAAGCGCGCCTATCGTCACTCCCAATGGCGGGGCGGTGCCGCTGGGCGAAGTCGCAACCCTGCTGCGCGGCGTCGGCCCCACCCAGATCGCGCATGTCGATGGCCGGAAAACGCTGACCATCAATGTCGCGCCGCCGCCGGGCATGGCGCTGGGCGACGCGCTTGAGAAGATCGAGGCATCGGCAGAGGGACCGATCCGCAATGCCCTGCCCGCTGGCGGCACCTTGCGCTATGGCGGCGATGCCGATGCCCTGCTGCAGGCGATTTCGTCGCTGAGCAGCAATTTCATCCTCGCTGCGGCCTTGCTGTTCGTGATCATGGCCTCGGTGTTCCGGTCTGCCTGGGATTCCGCTCTGGTGATCATCGCCCTGCCGCTGGCCACCGTTGGCGGCGTGATCGGGATCCAGATTCTCAATCTGTTCAAGCCGACGCCGCTGGATCTGCTCGGGATGATCGGCTTTGTGATTCTGCTCGGGATCGTGGTCAACAATGCGATTTTGCTGATGGCACAGGCCCGCGACAGCGAAGCCGAAGGCATGACCCGCTCCGAGGCGGCACAAGCGGCCCTCAGACTTCGCCTGCGGCCGATCCTGATGACCACCGGGACATCGGTGATGGGCATGTTGCCGCTGGCGCTGGTGCCCGGCCCGGGCAGCGCCATTTATCGCGGTCTTGCCGTCATCATCGTCGGCGGGGTTCTCGTTTCGACGATTTTCACCCTGGTCCTGCTGCCTGCACTGATCCAGCTGGGCGGTGCCAGGAAAGCCCGTCCGACTGACCAGGGGTCGCCGCCACAATATACCGGTCGACCTGTATTGGAGCCTGCCGAATGACCTTTGCCCTGCGCGATTCCGCCCCCGATTTTGTTAAAGAAAATGCCCGCTGGTTTGCCGTCGGCGGTGCGCTGTTGCTCGCCGCATTGACCTATTTTCTGTTCTTTGCATCGAGCGCGGCAGACGGGCAGCAGGATGCAGCCGGTCAGGGCGGGCCGCCGCCCGCGATTGTGACGCTGGCCAAGATCGAGAAGACCGCTCTCACGCCCAATTTCACTGCGCCCGGCGATATCGTCGCCGATCGCGATTCGATCGTCGCGTCCGAGGTCGCTGGCCGGATCCAGTCCACCCTCGATATCGGTGCCCGTGTCGGCCAGGGCACGGTCATTGCCGTGATCGACAGCCGCAGCGCCAGGCTGGCCCGCGATCAGGC
>JAGXGT010000174.1 GCA_024636595.1 Sphingomonadales bacterium
GACGAAATGCTCCGCGCGATGCGGCTGGTCGTCGACACCGGCCTGCACAGCAAGGGCTGGACGCGCGATCAGGCGATCCAGTATATGCTCGACAACAGCAGCATGGGCAAAACCGATGCGACTGCCGAAGTCGAACGCTATATCGCGATCCCTTCGCAGGCGCTGGCTTACAAGATCGGTGCGCTGACCATCCAGCGGCTGAAGAAGGAAGCCCAGGATGCGCTCGGTGACAAGTTCGATGTCCGCGAATTCCATAATCAGGTGCTGAACACCGGCGCGCTGCCAATGACGGTGCTGGAAACCAAGGTCCGCGACTGGATTGCTTCGCAGAGCTAGGCAATTTCCTCAACTAATCATTGCCCCTATACTTGGTTCCGAATTATACCGGAGTCAGGCATAGGGGCATTTTCATGATCAGATCTTTCATTTTTTTCTGCTGCGCACTGTTGCTCGCCGCATTCCCGGCGCAGGCGGCGTGGCACGAGGCGAGCAGTGACCATTTCCTGATCTATTCGGATCAGAAGGAATCGGATGTCCGTTCATTTGCCGAACGCCTGGAGCGTTATCATGACGCGATGCGGTTTCTGTTCAATCGACCGGCAGAGAAGCCCAGTCCATCCAATCGCGTGACTATTTATGCTGTCAACAGCGCCCGTGACGTGCGTGATCTCGCCGGCGGCGACAATAAATATCTGCAGGGCTTCTATGTCCCGCGAGCAGGCGGTTCCCTCGCGATCATTCCGGAAGTCAAAACCGGGCGCTACGAACTCTCCGAATCCGAAGCCGTATTGCTACACGAATATGCCCATCATTTTCTGCTCAGCGCGTCGGCGCGGGCCTATCCCTTGTGGTTCAGCGAAGGCTATGCCGAATTCTTCGGCACCGCAAAATTCGACAGCGACGGCAGCGTTGGTCTGGGCCTTTCTTCCAAAAACCGCGCCTATGAACTGGCTCTCGCAAAGGACGTGCCGATCGATTTGATGCTCGATACGCAGGCCTATCAGGCCAATAAATCGAAACGCTATGACAGCTTTTACGGTCAAAGCTGGGCGCTCTATCACATGCTGCATTTTTCTCCGGAGCGCAAAGGACAGATGGTTGCCTATCTGCTGGCCCTGGCTAAGGGAAAAGGCGAAATCGAGGCCGCCACCGAAGCCTTTGGCGACCTGTCGCAGCACGACAAGGATCTCGCCAGCTATCTCAAACAGCGCAAGATAACGACCTATAAAATTCCCCCAAAATATCTGAAGACCGGTGCGATCAATATCCGCCAGATGAACGCCGCCGAAGCCGAGATGATGCCGATCCGCATCCGCTCCAAACGCGGCGTTGATGAAGAGGAAGCCGCCGCCTTGCTCCCCGAAGCCCGTGCGGTCGGCGCAAAATATCCCGGCGATCCGTTTGTCCAGTCGGCTTTGGCCGAGGCCGAATTTGATGCCGGCAATGACCGGGAAGCGATCGCGGCGGCGGACCGCGTCATCGCCGCCGATCCGAATCGGGTCAATGCCCATATCCAGAAAGGCTATGCGCTGGCCCGCATGGCGCCCGATGCGGAAGATTTCGATGCCGCATGGCAAGCGGCCCGGAGCCAGTTTGTCAAAGTGAACCGGATCGAAAATGACAATCCGATTCCGCTGATGCAATTCTATCTCAGCTACCGCCAACAAGGCATCACCCCGCCGGAAATAGCCGTCCAAGGCCTGCAGCGCGCGCTCGAGCTGGCACCCTATGATCCGCAGCTGCGCTGGATGAATGCCAACCAATATATGGCCGACGGCAAATATGCCTGGGCAGCGGTGACACTGGGCCCGCTGGCCAACAGCCCGCACCCTTCCTCCCTCTCCGAAACGGCGCAGGCGCTAATGCAGGAAGCGGAAACGAAGGCCACAGAGATGGTGAAAGCGGAGCAGACTAGTGATTGATTCGAAGGCCACGTCATTGTTCCCCCTTCTCCCTTGAGGGAGAAGGATGTGAAGACTTGGTAGCTTGCTGCCTAGTCGCAGCTGGATGAGGGTGTACAATGCGGGTTTGGCGCGCGCCATCACCGGCAGAACGCCCTTATCCAACTTTGCCTAATCGCTTACGCGATAAGGCGCCGTATCCTTCTCCCTCGCGGGAGAGGGGGGCTGCCTAGCCGTCATTGCGAGCGGAGCGCGGCAATCTAGAGCGTCGCTCACCGCACTGGATTGCTTCGTCGCTGCGCTCCTCGCAATGACGGAAGCTAAAGCCCCTCCCTTTTAAGGGAGGGGTTGGGGTGAGATATGAGGGAACTGGTTCGATACCAGTTTCTGAATTTGTGTTTGCGGCACCACCCCAACCCCTCCTCTGAAGAGGAGGGGCTTATTGCAAAATTCCCTGTCCTACATCACACTTGTTATGATAGTCATCCCCCATGACCAAAGCAAAATCCTTCCCCCGAAACCCGCCAATTTTCACCGATTTGAGGTCGGTCCGCTTTCTTTCTCTTAACACTGTAAAGTTTGTAAAGTTCATAGCCCGATGACCGACACTCTCCTCACCTCCGCCCGCGAAATTCTCGCCACGCTGATCGCCTTCGACACCACCTCGCGGAACAGCAATCTCGCGCTGATCGCCTGGGTTGAGGATTATCTTGCCCAGCACGGCGTCGCTTCGACACGCGTGGTCAACGCCGACGCCTCCAAGGCCAATCTCTATGCCACCGTCGGGCCGAACGTCGAAGGCGGAATTATATTGTCCGGCCATAGCGATGTGGTCCCGGTCGACGGACAGGACTGGCAGACCAACCCCTGGACGGTAACCGAAGACAACGGCCTGCTGCACGGACGCGGGACCTGCGACATGAAAGGGTTTCTCGCGCTCGCACTCGCCGCCGTGCCCTTGTTCAAAAAGGGCGCGAAGCCGGTGCATCTGGCGTTCAGCTATGACGAGGAAATCGGCTGCCTCGGCGCGCCGGCGATGATCGAAGCAATGGCGGCGAAGCTGCCCAAACCGGCGCTGGCGATTATCGGTGAACCGACGATGATGAAGGTCATAACCGGGCACAAGGGGATCACCGTTCACGAAGTCGAGGTGCTGGGGCACGAAGCCCATTCGAGCCTGACCCATCTCGGCCTGTCCGCCAATATGGTGGCAGTGGAGCTGATGCACGATTTGGCCGAACTGGCGCGCGGTCTTTGGGAGAATGCCGATCCCGGCTCACCCTTCATCCCGCCCCATGCCACGCTGACCATCGGCAAAATGGAAGGCGGCACGGCAGCGAACATCCTTGCGCGCCGCGCCCATTTTGTCTTTGACCTGCGCTGCCCGCCGGGTGTCAACCCGGAAGCCATATTGGGTCCGTTCAAGGCAAAAACTGTCGCGCTCGACGCCGAGATGAAGCAGGCTTTTCCCAAAGCCGGCGTCAACATCACCCGGCTATCCAACGCCCCGCCAATGGCTCCCGCTGCCTCCCAGGAAGCGGAAGCCTTTGTCCGCCGGCTGACCGGCGACAATGGTCCGGCCGGAGTGGTTTCCTATGCCGCCGAGGCCGGACAGTTTCAGCAGGCCGGATTCGCCACCGTGATCTGCGGCCCCGGCTCGATCGAGCAGGCGCACCAGCCGAATGAATATCTGGCGGTCGAGCAGTTCGAGCGCGGTGCGGATTTCATGCTGCGGCTCGCCGAGGCGCTGAAGCCGTAGCGTCAGCCGACAAAGTTGTAAAAGCCGCAGAAAACAGCTATATTATAGGGAGAAAAGGATCGCATCATGCCTGCCGTAAAAGCTGCCAAACCCAACGAGATTTTTGCCCGCGAAGAATGGGCCGCGCTGACTCGCGTCTCGCGCTGGCACGGGCTTTGGCTGACGGCGCACGGCTGGTTGATGGTGGCGCTTGTCACCGGCGGCACGGCGCTGCTCTGGCAATGGCACTGGCTGGCCGGGCTGATCGCAACCCCGGTCGCGCTGGTACTGGTCGGCGGACGGCAGCTGGGCCTGTCGATCCTGATGCACGAAGCGGCCCACGGCCTGCTCCACCCCAAGCGCAAGATCAACAATTTCGCCGGCCAGTGGCTGACCGGTTCGGCGACCGGCAGCGATCTGCACAGCTACCGCGCCTATCATCTGACCCATCACCGCTTCACCCAGCAGAGTGAGGACCCTGACCTCGGCCTGTCCGCCGCTTTCCCGACAAGCAGGGCCAGCATGCAGCGCAAGGTCATCCGCGATCTGACCGGCCAGACCTTTCTCAAGCAGCGCGGCAATCAGTTTGCCGTGGCGTGGAAAGGTCTGCAGGCCATGCTGTCCGGTGCGCAGGACGCTGCTCCCGCGGCCAAACGCGACCACTCGGCCGGCACCCCGCTCAACCGCAATGGCGCGGCTGGCGTAGCCGCACCCGTGGTCGATCTCGACGGTGCCAAACGGACGACACGCACCGTCGGGCGCTTCCTGCTGATCCAGCTTATCGTGCTGCTGGTCAGCCTGGCGACGCTGGGCATCGTACCGTTCCTGATCTGGCTAGCGGCGCTGGCGACCACCTTCCAGCTGATCCTGCGGATCCGCAATATCGCCGAACATGCCTGCACCACCACCGGCGGTGACGACCCGTTTAGCCATGCGCGCACCACCAAGGCAAATATGCTGATGCGGATGACGCTGGCGCCATACTGGGTCAATTATCACAGCGAACATCATCTGTTCATGGGCGTACCCTGCTATAATCTGCCCAAGGCGCATGAGCTGCTGATCGCCAAGGGCTTTGGTCCGCGGATGACGATCGCGAACAGCTATGCCGAGGTCTTGCGCACCGTCACCACTCCGGTCGCGACCTAGGCAGTCCGCAGCGCTGCCTTGATCTCGCCGAGGTCCGCTTCCAGCTTGGCGACCTTCTCGAGCATCAGCAGATCGATTTTTTCGTGCAGCCGAATGATATCAATTTCCGCCCGCAGATTGACCTCATAATCATGGGCTGCTGCGATCCGGTCCTTGTTGGAGGCCCGGTTCTGGCTCATCATGATGATCGGTGCCTGGATCGCGGCCAGCGTCGACAATATCAAGTTGAGAAAGATGAAGGGATAAGGATCAAAGGCAGTATCGAAGCGGCCCAGGAATTTCGAGTTCAGTACCATCCAGCCAAACAGCACGATGGCAAACGCGATGATGAAGCCCCAAGACCCGCCGATTGCGGCAACCCGGTCGGACAGTCGCTCGCCAAAACCGGCCTGCTCGGCGGCCAATTCGCCGGCGTCATCCGCAACAATCTGCCGGGAGACAATCGCTTCTAGAACCCCGCGTTCCTCGGAAGAAAGCGCACCCACCGGCTTGTGCAGCAGTTGCTCGCTCAGTTGCTCGACTGTCCGCTTCATCATCTCGCCCTCCCAGTGACCAAATTTACATCTTCGAACCGATGCTATTCATGAATGAACCGGTGGGCGGAGCGATCCTTGTGGACCTTCGCTGGATCGAACACCTCGCCGTTCATCGCGATATAGACGCCCGGCGGCAGCGTCTGGGTCGCTGCCAAGGCAAAGCCGACATTGAATTCGGCATCGCTGTTGCGCAGCGTCGCCGGCTGCATCGCACCGGTCAGCACGATCGTCTTGCCGGTGATGTCGGACAGCACGCGCGCGGTCTGCACCATCGTGTCGGTCCCGTGCGTCACCAATATCTTGTCGGCATCGCTCGCCGCCACCGCATCATGGATCACGGCCCGGTCGGCATCGGTCAGCTCGAGACTGTCCTTGCGCATCAGTTGCGTCACCCGGTGCGCGACAAAGACGTTATTCTCGGACAGGATATCCGGCAACGCCGTCGCCCCGATCTGATATTCGGAGAGCGCGTCAAAATAGACCTTGTCGATCGTGCCGCCGGTCGTGAAGATATCGATCATGCGGAAGCCAGCGCCTCGGCGATCAGGGCACGGCTGTTCTGCACACCATAAAGCGCAACGAAACTGCCCATTCTCGGCCCCTGCGAAGAGCCAAGCAGTGTCTCGTAAAGCGCCTTGAACCAGTCGCGGAGATTGTCGAAGCCGCCTTCCTTGCCGATCGTATAGATGATCGTCTGGATATCCTCGGCAGCTGCCTCTTCGGGCAGCTCGCCCAATTCCTTGTCCAGCCGTTGCAGCGCCGCCACCTCGACGCCTTCCGGCTTGCGACGGTAGAGTGTCGGGGCGATAAAGTCCTTGTGATAGGCCATCGCATTGCCGATCAGTTCATCGAGATCGGGATAGCGCTCCGGCGTCGCATCCGGTGCATATTGGCGCAAATAGCCCCAGATCTGCTCGCGATCGGCATCGCCCATCACGCCAACCAGATTGAGCAGCAGACCAAAGGTGACCGGAATCGTGTCCTTTGGAACATCGCCATTATGAACATGGTGTACCGCATTGCCGAGCCGCTTTTCCGGTGTCTGCTCATGCCAGAGGGCGCGAGACTGGAAATATTCGTCGACCGCCCGCGGGATCACGCCCAGATGCAGCTGCTTCGCCGA
>JAGXGT010000175.1 GCA_024636595.1 Sphingomonadales bacterium
CGCTCAACCAGATCGCCTTCGCCGCCTGTCCGGTTGCGCCGGATCCGGCACCGGCGGTCTGCGCCAACGGCAGCCGTCCGTTTGGAACGACGCTGAATATCGAAAGCAACCGTACCCGCGGTGTAGAGGCGGTCCTGTCCATTACTCCGGTCGAGCGGCTACGGATTGACGCCAACTATACCTGGCTGGACACCGAAAACCGCTCTACCGGCAGCAATTTCGGCAATGAACTGGCACGGCGGCCCGCAAGCAGCCTGTATATTGATGCGACCTATCAAACCAGCTTCGGACTGCGTCTCGGCGCTGACTTGCAGATGGTCGGCGACAGTTATGATGATCTGGCCAACAACCGCCGTCTCGACGGCTATGCGCTGGCTGGAGTGCGCGCGAGTGTGCCGATGACTGACGGCATCGAAATTTTCGGACGTATCGACAATCTGTTCGATGTAAACTATGAAACAGCCACTGATTTTGGCTCTCCGGGACGTTCCGCCTATATCGGGGCGCGGGCGCGTTTCTGACACCAACAGCAAAAGGGAATATGATCATATGCAACACGTTCAATCTTCATCGTCCGTCCAGAATGTCTGGGCCGGCGTGCTGGCAACCTCGTCGGTTCTGGGCAGCCTTGCATTGGCCTGCATGTTCCCTTTTGCGGCCATCGCCACCCTGCTGGCGGCGACCTTGCCGTTCCGCAAGGCCGCGGTCTGGATGGGCGCCGCCTGGTTCACCAACCAGCTGATCGGCTATATGGTCCTCGGCTATCCGCAGACCGCGAACAGCTTCGGACATGGCCTTGCCATCGGTGTGACGGCGCTCGCGACACTCGGTGTGGCGAAAGCGGTGTTCAGCCTCCGCGGTGACCGGTCTCTGGTCTCTTCGCTGCTGGCCTTTGGCGCAGCCTTTTTTGCCTTTGAAGCCCTGCTCTATGTTGCAGCGCTCTATCTTGGCGGCGTACAGAATTTCGTGCCTTCGATCGTCTGGATGATCGCGCAGAATGACATGCTGTGGTTCGCCGGCCTGGGGCTTCTCTATCTGGTTCTCGACGGCACCTTGTTCAGCCGGATCGCGACGCGCACCCGCGCCCAAGGCTGAGCGCGCTATAGCCTGATCCGCAATTCCGATAACCGGGCATAGGCATCGCGGCACTGGTCCGCGATCGCCTGCTCGGTCTCGCCCAGTGCGGGCACGGCGCTCTCCGTCCCGCCAAATCCCGTGGTTTCCAGCACCCGCCCATACCAATGCGATGCCCATATCCCATCGGTGGATCGGCCACCCGCCTGCCATGCGAGCATGCCGGCATCCCACGAAATTTCCAGCGCTGCGCACAGCGCCCGCAAATGCGCTTCCGGGTCGCGCAATATATCGGCGCTGTCCAATATGATCGGTGGCTGGCCGCTCAGCTGAGCCGCCTGGTCAACATATTCAAGCTGTCGCGCATAGCCGAGATCCTCGGCAGTCACCTCGACCCTTTTGGCGGCATAGCTGGCCACCACCCGAACCGGATTACGGATCAGGAAGGCGTGGCGGTGTTCGGGAAAGTCTGCGATCGTTACATCGCTCACCATATGATGCGGCATATGTTTCTGGTACCAGAGCGGCTTGCCGTCAGGCACGGGGCCGCGCATGTCGTCCGCCACCGATTGCCAGTCGCAGTCCATTGACGCGATGACTTCATCCGCCATTGGCTGACGCTGGCCAGTGGTTTTCAGGAACGCCCCGTAAAAGGGTTCGTCGCTGACGGCGCAGTCGCTGCGTCCGCCAAAGCTGCGCATCATCGCGGTCGAGATATTGCGCGGGCCGGACCACATGGCAATGCGGATTGTCATTTGTATATCACCTGTGTCTCCATGTTCGCCGCGAAGCGTTTATATTTTAGTTCATTATGGTCTCGCGCGAGAAACCTATTGGGAATGACCTGCGGTCGGCTTGATATAGCGCGCAGACGATCCGACAATAACGTCATCCAAAACCGTTGGCATCGAGCGAAGTCGAGATGACTGTAACCCGACACAGTGTCTCGACTGCGCTCGACACGAACGGGGCTAGGCAACATCACGCTCTATCAGTTTCTTGTAAAGCCCCTGCAGCCGCTCGACCATCGGGCCCCTGCCCTTGGTCAAAATCCGGCCATCCACTTCGATTGCGGGCACAACCCCGGCAAAGGTTCCGGTGACAAAGGCTTCGTCTGCACCATAGACATCGGTGAGCGAGAAATTCTTCTCGAACACCGGTATGTCGTTTTCCCGGCAAATTTGAATGACATTGGCCCGGGTAATCCCGCCAAGGCAATAGTCGCCGCTGGAGGTCCACACCTCGCCCTTGCGGACAATGAAGAAATGGGTGCTGTTGCAGGTCGCGACAAAGCCTTGCGGGTCAAGCATCAACGCTTCGTCCGCACCGGCCTGGGTCGCTTGAATGCAGGCGGTAATGCAGTTGAGTTTGCTGTGCGAATTGAGCTTCTGGGCCTGCACCGCCGGATCGCCGCGCCGGACATGGACAGTGAACAGGCGGATGCCATTTTCGACCGTGCTCGGCAGCGCTTCCTTATATTCCGGGATGACGACGATGGTCGCCGGCGAAATCACCACCCGCGGGTCCTGATAGGGTGTCGATCTTATGCCGCGCGTTACCATCAGGCGGATATGGACGCCTTCCTGATCCGCCATGTCATTGCCACTGATCGTCTCGTAAAGCCGTTTGATCAAGTCTTCCCGAGAAATCCCGATATCCATCGCGATCGCCTTCGATCCCTCAAACAGCCGGTCAAGATGCGCCTCGAGAAAGGCGATCTTGCCCTTGTGCACACGCAGCCCTTCCCACATCCCGTCGCCGAGCATGAAGCCGCTGTCGAAAACAGAGACCACCGCCTCGGCGCGCGGCGTCATCACGCCGTTGACATTGATCAAAATATTTGCGTTGCGCGGGTCGGCGGCAAAGTCATGCGTGCCCTTAGCCATTGATTCTAACCTTCTGATTTATTGAAATAATGGGAGGTAAACTTTACACACTTTACAGTGTCTAAAGAAAAGAAACACTCTGGTCCGAGTGGCGCCTGTTTCGGGCGTATAACTGGCCTGGAAACAAAGTTATTCATGGCGGTCAGGCTAGCGCAAATGGGGGCATGTAGGAAAGTGATTTGTGCCCCGCCGAAGGGCGGGGTCCAGAACTGTCCAGCACGATCGTCTGGGCCCCGCCCTGCGGCGGGGAACCCTTCCTTACCAACCCTACATATGCAATACGCGTCCATAGGCGTCGAGCACGCTTTCGTGCATCATCTCGCTGAGCGTGGGATGCGGGAAGACGGTGTTGATCAACTCTGCTTCGGTCGTTTCCAGCGTCTTGCCAATGGTGTAGCCCTGGATCAGCTCGGTGACTTCCGCGCCGATCATATGCGCGCCAAGCAATTCACCCGTCTTGGCGTCAAAAACCGTCTTGATGAAACCCTCGGTCTCCCCCAGCGCAATCGCCTTGCCGTTGCCGATGAAGGGGAATTTGCCGACCTTGACGTCATGGCCCGCTTCCTTGGCCTTGGCTTCGGTCAGGCCGACGCTGGCGATTTGCGGGTGGCAATAGGTGCAACCGGGGATATTGTTGACATCCATGGTGTGTGGATGGCCGTCCTTGCCCATCGATTGGGCGATAGTTTCTGCCGCAATGACGCCTTCATGACTCGCCTTGTGTGCCAGCCATGGACCAGCGGTGCAGTCACCGATCGCGTAGATGCCGTCGACATTGGTCCGGCAATATTCGTCGGTCTTGATATGATAGCGATCGTCCGGTTGCACGCCGAGCTCGTCAAGGCCGATGGTCTCGATATTGGGCATGATACCGACAGCGACGATGACATGGCTGAAGTCATGGCTTTGCTTCTTGCCCTTGCTGTCCTCTATCTCCGCCTTGACGCCCTTGTCACCGACATCAATGCTCTTCACGCCCGCGCCGGTCATGATCTTCATGCCCTGCTTTTTCAGCGACTTCTCGAGGAAAGCCGAAATTTCCTCATCCTCGACTGGCACGACCCGGTCGAGCATTTCGACGACCGTCACATCGACGCCGATATCATTGTAAAAGCTGGCGAATTCGATGCCGATAGCGCCGGAGCCAATGACCAGCAATTTGGTCGGCATTTCCGGCGGCGTCATGGCGGTGCGATAAGTCCAGATGCGCTTGCCGTCCGCCTTGGCAAAAGGCAGATCACGGGCGCGGGCTCCGGTGGCGATGATGATATTCTTGGCGGTGAGCTCTTCGTCACCTTTCTCAGTCTTAACGGTCATCTTGCCGGGCGCGGTGATCTTGCCCTCGCCCATCACGACATCGATCTTGTTTTTCTTCATCAGGCCGGTCACGCCCTGATTGAGCTGCTTCGCCACGCCGCGCGAGCGTTTGACAATGGCGTCAAGATCAGCGCTAATCTTCTCCGCGACCAGACCATAGTCTGCGGCGTGCTTCATATTGTGAAACACCTCGGCCGAGCGCAGCATTGCCTTGGTCGGTATGCAGCCCCAGTTGAGACAGATGCCGCCGAGATTTTCGCGTTCGACGATGGCGGTTTTTAAGCCGAGTTGCGATGCACGGATAGCTGCGACATAGCCGCCGGGGCCGGAACCGAGAACGATGAGGTCGTAAGTGTCTGCCATATTATTCCTCTTTGAGAATTTTTAGTCCAGCGCCGGCACCTGTACCGGCTTGCCGTCTGCGTCGACCGCCACAAATGTGTAGACACCCGACGCTGCCTTCGTCATTTCATCCTCATGCCGGTCGCGCCGATAAGCATCGACCTGAACCGTCATCGAACTGCGTCCGATTTTGGCAAATTCGGCATAGACGGATAGCTCGTCACCAATACCTACGGGATGCCCGAACCGCAGATCATTCGCGCCGACCACGACCGACTGGTGCTTGCTATGTTTCGCCGCGAGAGCGCCTCCGGCCTGCGCCATCTGCCCCATCAGCCATCCGCCAAATGCTACGCCATAAGGGTTGCCCTCGGTCGGCATCACAATGGTACGGATCGCCGGGATTTTTTTGTTCAAATCGGTCAAGCGAGCATCCCCAGAGGGTTCTCGACGGTTTCCTTGAACGCTTTCATAAACGCCGCTCCAGTCGCGCCATCGATAGCCCGGTGGTCAAAGCTGCCGGTGGCGGTCATGATCGTCGCGATCTGGACGCTGTCATCGATAACAACCGGTTTCTTGATACCGGCGCTGATCGCCAGGATCATGCCCTGCGGCGGATTGATCACGGCGTCAAAGGTAGTGACACCGAACATGCCCATATTGGAG
>JAGXGT010000176.1 GCA_024636595.1 Sphingomonadales bacterium
GATACCGGCTATGCCAAACCGCCAAAGGCCACACAGTTTAAAAAGGGCAAGTCTGGCAATCCCAAGGGCCGACCAAAGAACCGGCACAAAGAAATACCCTATGATGCAGTCTTGGGACAAATGGTAACGATCAGGGAAGACGGGAGCACGCGCCGGGTAACGGCAGCTGAAGCATTTATTCTCCAGCTTACACAAAAAGGTCTCGCCGGTGACAGCGCAGCTGCGCGTTCATCGCTGACTGCAATCGAGAAAGCGCGTGCTGGCAGGGTAGCCGATGATGTTCTGCAGATCAGGCGTATCATATTGAGCGGATACGGGCTTGGAAGCGCCCTCGAAATACTAGGAATTGCTTACAAGAAGTTTGGGATGGACGAGGCGAGGGTTCGCTGGGAGCTCAATCCGTGGATCGTCGAAGCGGCGCTTGCTAGACTAGGTTCGCGCCAGCTTACGATCGAGCAGCAGCGCATAGTAATCGATGCTACGCGCACGCCGGACAAAGTGGAATGGCCGCATTGGTGGCAGGTTTTTGAGTGAAAGGGCTACTAGCTTTGGTAGTTAACTGTTCTTAGCTGACCAGCTGCTTCGATTTATGATCTAAACAGTTCGAATGACCGAAACTGGGTGTGAAGTGAACGTTGAGAATCCCTATTCCAAATGGCAGCGTCATCCCTAAAATGGACATTAGGTTTTACTACTAGTGACAAATTGACGCGATATTTACCCTTCTCCCACAGCGCTTAGCAGAGGCTGTGCGGGAGTAGGTGATGCGAAATCGTGGCATATTCTCGCGGTACCAAGAACTGATCTCAGACAGTTTTGTAGGTGACCTCATCAAGCTTGAGCGGTTCGCCACAATGGTCGCATGCCATTACCATCTCCAACGCCGACTGGCAGGGACGATGCGAAAGAAGAAGCGGTGGTCCCTTTTCGTCAGCATAATAGCGATCACCCCATTGCAGCAGCGAAAGGATCACTGGATATAGGGCCCGGCCTTTTTCTGTAAGGCGGTACTCATAACGCGGAGGCAGGTCACAATATTGAGTTGCATGAAGTATACCCTTGTCAATCAATTCCGTGATTCGGCCTGAAAGGATATTTGGTGCCATTTGCGTATCTGTCTGGATCTGGTCAAACCGGTGAAAGCCAGAAAACATGGCCCTCACGATCAAGGTCGACCACCGATCCCCATAAAGCCCGATGACCGTATCGACGAGAGTAGCCTTGTCGCGGCGGGCGGTGACGGCCTTGGATGGACGTCGTCTTGTACTGTAAACGGGAATGACCTGCGCCAAGCCTGGCCCGGCTTTCCAACCGACATCGCGCGGGTCAATTTCCCCCGTGCATGACTTGCAAGTAGCGCGTGGCTCAGCCACGTGCTCGCAAGTCTTGTGCACCAATTGCACGGTGAAACCACGCTCCCCAGATTCCCAACGATGCTGCCAACCAAGCATAGCAAGGGCAACGGGAAACAGGGCCCGGCCTTTATCTGTCAAGCGGTAGAAGCTGCGACGCCCTTTTGGTTCAGGATTCTTTACCAGACAGTCTTCGACGACTAGCTTCTTTAGCCGGTCACTCACGACCGAACGGGGGACGCCGGTCTCTTCAACAAAAGCTTCGAAAGTGTTCGTTCCCAGAAACGCGCGTTCCATTAGCAACAGGACTGGAACGTCGCCGACAACCTCAAGCGCACGCCAAATCGAACAAGCACGGATGGTCACCATCTTCATCAAGATCGCCTATAGCGCGTCATTGTCCGCTTAGTCGATCAGCAATCGCCTGATAGGCCGGGAGGCTTACGTAATCGATATTTGCGTTCGCGGCCAAGGGGTGAGAAGCAAGGCGAACGATAACCATCTCGGCGGCAGGATCGATATAGATCGTCTGGCCATGGACTCCGCGCGCGGCGAACGCGCCGTTGCGATTGTGGCTGACCCACCACTGGTTGCGATAGCTCCAGCCCGGCAATGTCTTGTACCCCGCTTTGGCGAAATCGGTTTTGCTGGCACCATAGCGTATGGCTTGGACAACTTTTTTTGGAACGATCTGCTGCCCATTGAACTGGCCATCCTGCCTCATCATCTCGCCGAACCGAGCATGGTCGCGCAGCGTCGCGTTGAGCCCGCCTGCCGCCCATCCTGTTCCATGTGAGTCGACTAAAATATAGGCATCCTCCTCTGACCCCAATCGGCCCCAGATGCGCTCTTGTATAACGTCAACTGGATTGCGACCGGTCACGCGAGCAATCAGCCAACCCAGCACTTCAGTATTGACTGATTTGTAGACAAATTGCGAGCCGTGCTCGCCCTCCTTCCGCAAAGTCGAGAGATAAGCATAGTAGCCATCCGGGCCCTCATAATCGTTAGGACGCGGAAAGATACCACCTGCCAAAGCGAAGGCGAATACATCTGCCTTGGGATCGCTATAATCTTCCGAATAGTGAATGGCCGTCGTCATATCGAGTATTTGCCGGACGGTTGCATCGCCAAACCCGCTTTCAACCAATTCAGGAATGTAATGTGCGACCGTCTGTTTCTCATCCAACAAGGCCTCCTCGACCAGCATTGCTGCGAGCGTACCGTAATAGGACTTAGTCATCGAGAACGACATGTGCGGAGTGTGCTGCTTAGTTACCCCGAAATAGCGTTCGTAGACGATATTGCCGCGGTGTAGGACAAGTATCGCATCGGCATAGCTGGCCTGCAACGCCTCATCCCAGCGCATCGGCTTGTTACTTCCCAAGGGAAGGAAGGTCACTGCATCAAGATCGTTCCGCAGTTGACGAGATAGCGCGCTTGGCGGCCCATCACCGCGCTGCAAATTGGCGGTCGGGAACAGTGTCCGCATATTGGAGAAAGCCCAGCGAGTACGCGGGAACTGATAATAGCTCCCGTCCTCTTGTCGTACCACTTTGTCGTCTGGGGGTGGACTACCTTGCATCCACCCCATTGTGACCGGATCGCTTTCGGCGGGGCTTGCCGGCCTCTGCTGCGCCTGCGCCGAAGCGCAGGTCGCGAACAGAAAAAATGGCAGGATGGAGCGGGTTAAGGTGCGTCCCACCGACCTAGAATTTCACGTCAAACTGCAAGGCTATGTTGCGTGGGCGGTCATAGATAGCGTTGTAGGCAATACCAGCGCCACCGGTGAAAGTGGTCGCCAGCGGCAACGCCCCTGCAGTTTGCATAATCCTTTCGTTAGTGAGGTTGCGGCCGACCAGTGCGATTGTCCAATTATTATCAATATGGCCGAGCGAAACCCGCGTGCCCATTTTCACATATCCGCTTTGACGCGTACGCGGATCAAGATTCGCGGCTGCGATGTAACTGCTCGAGAAGTCGGCATTCAGGTTGATGCCAAACTTCATATTGCCACCAATCTCGTGACTGAAGTCGCCATTGAGGTTGCCAGACCATTTGGGTGTAAGAGCATTCCGCTGACCGCTATAGCTGCAGAAGGTACCGTTATCAGGCACCTGCTGGAAGAAACATTGGCCTAGCGGGAAGTTGGTGAATTCAAAATCCAGATAAGCGATCGCACCGCTCAGCGTGAAATGATCGTCCATCGCCCAGCGCATATCTGCTTCAACGCCTTGTGTTTTTGCGCCCGATGCGTTGCGAACATTAAAACTCAGAACGCCGTCGAAGACGTTTGTCTGGAGATCCCTGTATTTCGTATGATAGGCCGATACATTGATCGCAAGATTACGTGTCTTGTATTTCAGTCCGGCTTCAAAATTGTCAGCCTGTTCGTCGCCGAACACAAAGGCACCAGGAGTTGCGACGGTTGTCGAAGTCGGGAGCGAGTTTCCGCGAATGTCAAATCCGCCTGCCTTGGATCCGCGCGCAAATGATGCGTAAAACATCAGATCGCCCGTGATGTCATATTGAATATTCGCCATCGGATTAAACGAGCTTTCGTTGAGCTTGCCCGAAATATTATGCGCTTCGATATTAAGCGCACGGAAGGTGCCGATCACCGCGGGATCACTGATTGCCGGCATCGCAGCGAGACTGAGTGGTCCACGATTGACCGCAAGCGCTCTGCTGCCAGTTTTGCTCTCGTGATTGAAACGCGCCCCTAATGTCACGCGCAGAGAGTCAGTTAGCGAAATTTCGCCTTGCGCGAAGACCGAGATCAAGTCCGATTTCTGCGAGTAGACGCGATCATTTGACGTGTCTCCAAGTGCCCGAAAAGGGGTCGCAAAGAAAAATGGGTTGAACTGGACGTGGTCGGTCACGCCCAGCTTGGTGTTTTGATAATAGACCCCGGCGATGTAATTGAACGGCTGGTCACCTGGTGAGGCAATCCGCAATTCTTGCGAAAACTGACGGTAATCCTCGGACTGCCGGGTGCCGTCCAACAGGGTAGGGTTCACGAAATCAACGTCGATCGTTTCTTTTACATTATAGTCGAGATAACCGGTTACTGAGGTAAGGGTATGATCACCAAGTTCCAAATTGGCGTTGAGCACAGTGTTGAAAACTTTGTTTCGGCTCTGATAGCCCCCGTCTGCGCGCACATAGTCTTCGTTAGTCTCGACAGAAAGTGGCCCCGCAAAAACCAGGCCATATATGCCTACCGGGCCAAATGCCTCGCGTGGTTGGCCCTTGGTTTTGAAGTCCGCATATTCGACTTTCAGATCAGCGGAGAGCGGGCCGTCGCCTTTGAAATCAACGATGCCGCGCACGAATGCTTCGCGCACATTGGGCTCGTTCCGGTTCTGTTTTGTGTTAAAGAAGTAACCATCCATATCACGGTAGTAACCAACGACCCTTGCGCCGACATTATCAGAGATCGGGCCGGAAAGGACACCGGTTATGCGCTTCTCTTTGTGCTCAAATTCGTAGCTCGCGCTGACCGAACCTTCGAATTCGTCGGACGGGCGACGACTGACGACGTTAACAGCGCCGGCGATAGCGTTTTTGCCGAACAGGGTCGGTTGCGGACCACGCAGCACCTCGATACGCTGGAGATCGACTAACGGCATGCGGCTTAGCTGGTCGCGACCATAATATACGCCATCAACGAACATCGCGACCGACTGCTCAAAGCCCTTGTTATCGCCCGAAGCGATGCCGCGAATAGCGATACGGTTAGCGATTGCGGTCTGGGTGATCTTCAGATTCGGAATAGACGACGACACCGACTCAAGGTTGGTCTGGCCATAAGCCTCGATTGTCTCTCCGGTTACAGCCGAAATTGAAATCGGCACATCGGACAGTCCTTCGGCACGTTTTTGCGCAGTAACTACGATTTCAGCCAGGCCGCCCTGCTCGTCTACCGTGTTATCCTGTGCCCAAGCCGCCGCCGGAGTCACCAACGCGGTCGTCGCAAGAATCTTCAAAACCGATTTCACAATAATAACCTCCCCATTTTGCCGACACGCGGTTGCTATTGGCGAGAGATATAAGTGCCCGCCTTGCGCATCTGATAAAAGTATGGCTATACAAGTTAATGTCTTTATGCAAGTGTTTGTCTAGATGAAGATGAGGAACTGACTAGCAATGCCTTTGCCTGAACAGCTTTTGAAGAATCTCGCGCTTCCGGTGATCGGTGCGCCGATGTTCCTGATTTCAGGACCGGAAATGGTCATTGCGCAGGCCAAGGCGGGCGTGATCGGTAGTTTCCCGACGCCTAATGCGCGGACGCCTGAGATACTTGATAGCTGGATGCAGCAGATATCAGAGTCATTGGCGAATGATCCCAAAGCTGCCAACTGGGCGGCCAATCTGGTCGTTCACCCGTCCAATGATCGGTTGCCCGCCGACATGGAATGCGTGCTGCGACACAAGCCGCCGCTCGTAATCACGGCCCTCGGCAGCCCGGCCAGAATCGTCGATGCCGTGCATAATTATGGCGGGCTGGTCTTTGCCGATGTCAATTCGGTAGGCTTCGCCCGCAAAGCAGCGGCACTTGACGTCGATGGATTGGTGCTGGTCGCATCCGGTGCGGGCGGACATACCGGGCAAACTGCGGGGTTCGCGTTCGTCGACGAGGTTCGCCAGTTCTGGGACGGCCCAATTGTACTTGGCGGCGCGATTTCGACTGGCCGCGCTATTCGTGCTGCAGAAGTGCTAGGCGCTGATCTTGCTTATGTCGGAACGGCGCTGATCGCGTGCGAGGAAAGCGAAGCACAACTCGCCTATAAAGAACTGGTGGTTGCAGCTGGCGCTGAAGATATCGTGCCGTCCAACGGCATAACTGGCGTCACCGCAAACTGGCTGCGGTCTAGCCTCGTGGCAGCAGGTTATGACCCGGCAAACATGCCTACAGAAAAGACGCCCAATTTCGAAAACGCTCTGGATGATGCCAAGGCTTGGAAAAATGTCTGGTCTGCCGGGCAAGGCGTGGGGGCAGTGACCGCGATTGAGCCGATGGCGCAGATTGCTGCGCGGTTGAAACAGGAATATGGCGCGGCCTGCAGTTTGCCGCGTTTCGATGCAAAGGAGTGATGTCATGACAGTTGAACTTATTGGAAACGTACGGTCGACCCTGAAGTCTACCGACCATCCTTATATGCAGGGGGCATGGCGCCCGACGTTCAAAGAATGGAACGCCATTTTTGCTAACGGTGATGCAGAAGTGATCGGCACCATTCCTGACGACATTGATGGCGTGTATATCCGGACCGGCGAAGTGCCAGTGCATGAGCCAATTGGCCGGTACCATCCCTTTGATGGCGACGGCCAGATTCATTCGATCAGCTTTAAAGACGGGCGGGCAAGTTATCGCAATCGCTTTGTGCGCACCAAAGGCTTTCAGGCTGAACAAGAGGCTGGCCAGGCCCTTTGGGCCGGACTGATGGAGCCTCCGCACAAATCGACCCGTCCGGGCTGGGGTGCTCAGGAGTGGCTTAAAGACAGCTCATCAACCGATGTCGTCGTCCATGCGGGCAAGATCCTCTCGACTTTTTACCAATGCGGCGAGGGCTATCGGCTCGATCCATTCACGCTTGAACAATTCGGTACTGAAGGTTGGGTGCCGCTCGATGGTGTTTCGGCGCATACCAAGGTGGACGAAGCGACGGGCGAGCTGCTCTTTTTCAACTATTCAAAACATGCGCCCTATATGCATTATGGCGTCGTTGGCCCTGACAATCGGCTCAAGCATTATATTCCGATCCCGCTCGACGGGCCGCGGCTGCCGCACGACATGGCTTTTACCAAAAACTATGCCATTCTCAACGACATGCCGCTGTACTGGAATCCAGAGCTGCTCGAACGGAACCTGCATGTCGTGGAGTTTCATCCAGATCAAAAGACCCGCTTCGGTATTATCCCGCGATTGGGCCAGCCAGAGGATATTCGCTGGTTCGAAGCCGAGCCAACCTATACGCTGCATTGGCTAAACGCCTGGGAGGAAGGCGAGGAGATCATTCTCGATGGCTATTATCAGGAAGAGCCAATGCCCAATTCTCATCCCGATGCACCTGAAGGGTTAGAGCGGATGATGGCTTATCTTTCGCAAGGTTTGATGAAGCCCAAGCTTCATCGCTGGCGCTTTAACCTGAAGACCGGAAAAACAACCGAAGAGCGCCTTGATGACCGCATCCTCGAATTCGGCATGATCAACCAGAAATATGCCGGGCGCAAATACCGCTATGCTTATTCGGCGGTGCCCGAGCCATATTGGTTCCTGTTCACCGGCTTGGTGAAGCATGACCTTGAGATGGGCACGAGCGAGGAAATCAGCTTTGGTTCTGGCCGTTTTGGCAGTGAAAGCCCCTTCGCGCCGCGCATAAATGCGCAGGATGAAGATGACGGCTATCTCGTCTCCTTCATTGCCGA
This sequence comes from Sphingomonadales bacterium, assembly GCA_024636595.1. Lineage (GTDB taxonomy): Bacteria > Pseudomonadota > Alphaproteobacteria > Sphingomonadales > Sphingomonadaceae > Parasphingorhabdus. Next base: position 7,785 of record JAGXGT010000176.1, read on the forward strand.
TGTCGAGAATGACCAATCGGAATGCGTTCTGATTGATGCCAAGAATTTTGCGGCAGGACCGGTTTGCCGGATCATCCTGCCAGAACGTTTCTGCTCGGGCACACATTCGGTCTGGGCTAATGGTGACGATATCGGCATGGGACCAAACACGGTACTTTCGGCCTAACATGATCATTGCGTCAGAAGAGAAACGAAGCGCATATCGCGAAGCAGGCTGGTGGGGTGACAAGACCCTTGCAGACCTGTTTTTCAACAATGTGCAGGCGCATCCGGAGCGGATGGCGCTGGTCGATGCACCCAATCGCGCCGACTTCGCTTTTGGCGAGCCACAGCGGTTAACCTATGGGGATATGCAGGCAGAAGTGGAGCGATACGCCGGTGCACTAGTTGCGGCAGGGATCGGCAAGGATGATGTGATCGTTATCCAATTACCCAATATCAGCGAATTTGTCGCGCTCTATTTCGCAGCGGCTACCATCGGTGCCATCGTTAGCCCGATTGCTGTGCAATATCGTAGCCACGAGCTTACGGCGATGCTGGGCATTGTCGAACCCAAAGCCTTCATTTGCGGTACGGTGATGAAGGGCGCAGACCATATCAGTACCGTACGCCCATTGCTGAGCGAAACGATCAAGCTGATGACAATCGGTCCCGATGCGCCTACCGACGCGATTGATCTGGCTAGAGAGCCTGCAAGGCCCGACCAGCTAACGGCGCATCGCGCCACGACGCATATCGATGCCGACGATATATTCACTATTTGCTGGACATCGGGCACGACAGGAACGCCAAAGGGCGTTCCGCGCAGTCACAATCATTGGGTTGGTATTGCGCCCGGCACTTATATCACCTCGCGTCTGCGAGACGGTGATGTGATGCTCAATCCTTTTCCGCTGATCAACATGGCGTCAATTGGCGGCATTACGATGAGCTGGCTCCGCATTGCAGGCACAATGGTACTGCACCATCCTTTCGATCCGCAGGTCTATCTTAAACAGATTGCTAGCGAGCGGCCCAGCTTTACCATCGCTCCACCAGCGGTACTCAACATGTTGCTGCAAAACGAGGAACTCCTGGCAAAGGTAGACCTGTCAAGTTTGCGCACCATCGGCTCAGGCTCCGCTCCCCTTGCGCCAGCCATGGTGCAAGGGTTTCAGGAACGGCTGAACCTGCCGGTCATCAATATTTTTGGATCGAACGAAGGCATGACGCTGATCACCGGGCCGGACGATGTGCCCGATCCTGTTGAGCGAGCCAGCTATTTCCCGAATGGGCTAAACCTCACTCCCTATTTCGGCAACTCCCTCCGGCAGATTATGGATTCGCGATTGGTCCCGCCAGAGGGTGGTGATCCCATTACAGAGGAGGGTGTTCCCGGTGAATTGCAGATTAGCGGTCCCGCAGTGTTCGAAGGCTATTGGAAAGCACCCGAACAAACGGCGGCTGCCTTTACAGAAGATGGCTGGTTCAAAACCGGTGACCTTTTCCAGATTGAGCAAGGCGGGCGGTTTTTGCGCTTTGTCGGGCGCTGCAAGGATCTGATCATTCGCGGCGGTGTGAATATATCGCCTGAAGAAATCGATCAATTGCTGGATGGCCATCCGAGCCTGGCGGAAGCCTGCGTTTTCTCGCTGCCGGATCCCGTGATGGGAGAACGTATAGGGCTGGCCGCCGTGCCGCGCTCGGATGTCGAGCTCACGCTAGACAACGTAACGGCCTATCTCAAAAAACATGATCTGGCGGTTTTCAAATTGCCCGAAAGGTTGTTCCGATTCGAAAGCCTACCGCGCAATGTGACCAACAAGATAGTGCGCAGCGAAGTACGCGAGCTTGCGCTTGCTATGATTAAAAAAGGAGACTGACATGCCCGCAGAGATTTTCATTCTGGGCGGGGCCCAGACCGACTTTGGCCGCAATATTGAACGCGAGGGCGGCGGAATGTTTGAACTGTTCCGCGACGTAGCCGAAGCCGCATTCGTTGCGACCGGTATCGAGCCCAAGGAAGTTGAAACTGGACATGTTGGCAATTTCGTTGGTGAACTATTCGCAGGCCAAGGTCAGCTTGGCGGCTTTTTCGGCCATGTGCACCCCGATATGGCGGGCATCCCGACCTCACGCCACGAAGCGGCTTGTGCATCGGGAAGCATTGCGATCCTTGCTGCAAGCGCGGAAATAGAGGCGGGACGTTATGGCCTGGCAATGGTTCTAGGCATTGAGTTGATGCGCAACGTCCCTGGGCAACGCGCTGCAGAATATCTGGGATCAGCCGCATGGGCTGGCCACGAGGCGCAGGAAGCGCGCTATTTATGGCCCTATATGTTTTCTAACGTCGCGGCAGAATATGAGGAACGCTTCGGGCTCGACCGCGCCCATTTGCGCGGTATTTCGGAAATCGCATTCTCCAATGCCAAGCGCAACCCGAATTCGCAAACACGCAAATGGGAAATCACGTCCGAGCATTTTGCCGACAATGACGAATTCAACCCTCCTATCGAAGGGAGTCTGCGCAAGGCTGATTGCGGACAGGTAACCGACGGCGCGGCCGCAATATTCCTCGCTTCGCGCGAGGTGGCGGAGCGCTATGCCAAACGACGCGGCATCGCGCTAGAAAGCATCCCGCGTCTAAAAGGTTGGGGTCATTCGACGGCACCTTTAGCTTATTCAACCAAGGTCAACGCCAGTCGCGGCCAGCCCTATGTGTTCCCCACCGTGCGCAAAGCGATGATGGATGCGTTGGGTCGGGCAGAAATGGCCGATATTTATGCCTGCGATGGCGTAGAGGTGCATGACTGTTTTTCGATTACCGAATATATGGCTATCGACCATTTCGGCATTACTCCGCCGGGTGAAAGCTGGCGCGCGGTCGAGGATGGAACGATTGCCCTTGGCGGTAAGTTGCCGGTCAATCCCTCGGGCGGGCTAATCGGACTTGGTCATCCGGTCGGCGCAACCGGCGTCCGCATGACGCTGGACGCATGGCGCCAAGTGACAGGTAACGCCGGCGATTATCAGGTCGAAGGAGCCAAGAATTTTGCGACGTTCAATGTCGGAGGCAGCGCAACGACCTCGGTCAGTTTCGTGGTCGGCGTTTGAACTCTTGGTGGATGTTTTTCTATATGATGCGGTCCGCACCCCGCGTGGCAAGGCAAAGGCAGCGGGCGGGCTCGCCTCGCTGACGCCGCAAGAGCTAATCAAGCAGCAGGTTGATGCGCTTGGTGCCCGCGTGGATTTGGCGGCGCAGGCACCGGAAGCCTTGTTGCTCGGCTGCGTCGGTCAGGTCGGCGATCAGGGAGGCCATATTGCGCTTGTGTCCAAGTTGCATGCTGGACTGCCCGATGCGACAGCAGCGCACAGCATTAACAACTACTGTGCCTCTGGCCTGTCAGCCATCGGACATGCCGCTGCGATGGTCGCAAGTGGGCAAGCAAAAACGGCTTTGGCGGGCGGCGTCGAATGCATGAGCCGGGTTCCTTTCAAGGGTGATGAAGCAAGCTATTATAGCGACACAAGCTTTCCGGCGCGCACCCGCTATATTCCCGTTGTGCTGGCGGCTGACCGGTTGGCCGCAGCCGAAGGCTTGAGCCGCGCCGAACTTGATGCGGTCGCCCTGACTTCGCAGCAAAAGGCTGCTGCGGCAGAGGGGAATACGGCGCTTAACCGGTCACGCATACCTACCGGTGGCTTGCAATCGGAAGAGTGCATCCGCCCCAAAACCGACGCGTCGTCGCTTGGCGCGATGCCTAGCAGCTTCGGCGCGTTGCAGGATCAATATGCTGATGCGATAGGCAGTGAAAGCTTTGAACCGCTCCATACTCTGGGCCATGCTCCGCCCGTCTGCGACGGTGCAGCACTGGCATTGGTGGGCGGTGATGGCTTGAGCCAACCGCGCGCGCGCATACTGGCCTTTTCCGAATGCGGCGGTGATCCGGCTGCGGGGCTGACAGCAGGCTTTGCCGCGATGGACAAAGCGCTGGCCCGAGCCAGACTCTCGCTTGCCGACATGGACAGGATAGAGTTCATGGAATCCTTTGCTGTCACGATTGCTAAATTTCTGCGTGACCGCGATGTCGACCCGGACAAGGTCAATGTGTCAGGTGGCCATATTGCCAAGGGGCATCCCATGGGGGCAAGTGGCGCGATCCTGACATCAACCTTACTCGACTGCCTTGATGAAGCGGACCGCAGCCTTGGCTTGGTTGTCGTCAGCGGTGCATCCGGCACGGGTGCAGCCATGGTGGTCGAACGATTAAATTAGGTGGAGAGACAATGACTGAGAGTTTGGAGGCACTGACTGCACGCCATGCGCCAACGCATGAAGCCGCAATTCAAGCGGTCAACAGCCGTAAAAACTGGAGCCCATTTCGCGATTCGCCCAGCGCGAAATTTCACCCCTCTGGCGCGCCAGAAGTGGGCAAGGCGGCCTTCGAGGCGCTATTAGGCCGTCCTTTCGATCTCGAACAGCCAGGAATAACCGGGCAGAGTGGGAAAGAAGTTTCGCCTTTCACGCGTAAACCGCTGAATATTGAATATCCCGTAAGCGATCCCGCCGCGCTGATAAGCGCCGCGCAAGAAGCGATGGAAGACTGGCGCAAGCTGGCATATGAAACGCGCATTGCGCTCTGCCTGGAAATAGCACAGCGGCTTTATGCTCGCAATTTCGAAATGGCGCACAGCGTCATGCATGTTGCGGGGCAGAGCTACACGCAAGCCTTCAGCGGCAGCGGTCCCAATGCACTGGATCGGGGTATCGAGGCGCTGGCCTATGCGGCCAAGGCGATGCGCGATGTGCTGCCGACGGTAAGATGGGACCGGACTTTTGGCAAAGAAGATGTGTCGCTCGATAAGCTATATACGATCGTCCCGCGTGGAATCGGGCTTGTCATCTGCTGCGCCTCCTTCCCGACATGGAATGCCTATCCGGCAATGTTCGCGAGTCTGGCTACCGGCAATCCGGTGATCGTGAAACCGCACCCGATTGCGATATTACCCATGGCGATTGTGGTGCAGGAATGCCGTAAAACATTATCCGAATATGGCTGTGATCCCAATCTTGTTACCCTTGCAATTGATACTCTTGATGCCCCTGTTGCCCAACGTTTCATCGATGATCCAGCCGTTCAAATTATCGACTTCACCGGGAGTCCGCGTTATGGTGGCCATCTGGAGCGCACCGTCACTGGCAAGCTGCTCTTCACCGAAACCGCGGGGATCAATTCGGTGGTGCTTGAAAGCTGCGCCGATCTCGACGCAACAGCGATGGCCACTGCCCGTGCGACCTGCCTCTTCTCGGCGCAAATGTGCACTAGCCCGCAAAATGTCTACGTCCCTGCCGGTGGCATTGACACCGCCGATGGCCACAAATCCTTCGAAGAAGTCGCGTCCGCCCTTGTCGCTGCAATCGACAATATTGCTGACAACCCGTCAGTTGCCGCCGGCATTATGGGCGCGGTACAGGCCGGCCCCAGTTGTGACTTGGTCCGCCGGATCGAGGAACGCGCTGCGCAAAATCCCGGTGCAAAAATCCTCAGGCGGCCAGCCCCCTATCCGCATCCTGACTATCCCGACGCACGGACAATGACTCCGCTGGTTGTCGCGCTCACGGTTGGAAACGCCGCGTTGTATGCAGAAGAACATTTCGGCCCAGTGATGTTCGTGATCGCAGCGCCGGATGGCGATGCGGCGGTAGCCGAGGCAACCGCGCTTGCACGGCAGCATGGGGCGATTTCATCTTATCTCTATTCGACCGACGAAGCCTTTATAGATCGTTCACTCGATGCCTATGAAACAAGCGGAATGAACCTCTCCATCAATCTTCACGGCGCAATGTGGGCTAACTTCGCGGCGGCCTATAGCGACTATCATGTGACTGGCCTCAACCCAGCGGGTAATGCCTGTCTTGCTGATCTCGCCTTTGTCGCGGGCCGGTTCCGCATCGTCCAGCACCGTCGTCCCGCTGTAAAAGAGGCCGAGTCCCATGCCGCATGATCCAGCGGATTTCGTCGGCGCGTGGAGCTTAGTCGACTGGCGGATCGAATATGCTGATGGCAATGAAACCAGACCGTTCGGCCATGGCGCACAGGGATACATCATCTATTCCGCCGACGGCACGATGACTGCATGTATCGCAAAGGTTCGTCGCGACAGTTTCGGTATCGCCAATGCCCGTAACGCCAGCGCAGATCAAAAGGCGGAAGCCTTTGACAGCTACTTCCATTACGCCGGCCCTTGGCGGATCGAGAATGAGGAAGTGGTGCACGCGGTCACCATGTCGCTCAATCCCGACATGGCTGGCACCGAGCAACGCCGGTTCGCCGAGTTCGATGGCGAAGGTGGCCTGACGCTCTCTGCCAGGGAGGCCTTAAACAACGGCGGCATCCGCCATCACGTCCTGCAATGGAAACGATAGTGGTAATTCGATTGGTTTTCCTATCGCTGGCGATCTATCGGACGGCGTGATACGCGTCTGTAACTGGAGCGCCGAAACGATATAGGTTGAGCAGCCTAGTTTCATGAGATGGGCCACACAAATGATGTGTTTCGGGCGAGGCGGTCTGTTTACAGCATTTCCGACTTTGGGCGCGTTGCTGCTGAAATACCTAACTGTATTGAACGTCCGGTTTTAGGATCGGGTAAATCGTTAGCGGACGACCAAAAATGGGGCGGGAGCGGAATGACGGGTTTTGTTGAATAATCAACGGAAGCGGCCGTTGCAAATATGGCTGCACGGATATCCTTGTGGCTACTTTATCCCGAAAGAAGCCATTAAGTTTACCAAATTTATCTCAAATTTGTCGTACGATTGCGCACCATATTCTGACTATTCCGAAATGCCTGTTCTGGTGAGAGTGGAGCGAACCGTGTGAGGGCTGGTTTTGGCGATGTCCTAGTTAAAATCGTTTGCGAGTCTGTTAAGGAATAACCGGACCCGTTTGGCGTTCACGCCGAGATCACTAACACCGATCCGGCTGACAGACCGCATATCAACAACGCTTGCTGCGCCCTCTTCGGTAGCGACAACGCGCAAAACGACGTCATCTTTGAAACGAATGTAGGACACACTCGCCGTCGCTTCCAAATGACCCTTTTCGGGATCGGCCGCCGCGATTTCCCATCCCAGGTCGGTGGCGATTTTTTCTGCATCCGCAATTATCTGGGGCACCGCCCTTCCAATCCTCACCGATTGCAGATCAGGATAGCCTTTTCTGTGGATCGTGCGCCAGTTTTCAATTGTATCAACCCCGGCGAGATTATCGGATCTAAGCGAGAGGACTGAAAATTGCGGCGGGTTTACAAGGTCTGTGGTTATATCATGAATGGCGGGTGCGTCTCCGCCCGCTGCTGCGCGCGAGCCCAAGAAGCCGATATAGACTAGCGATACCAGCAATCCGGTAAGCGCGGTTTTCTTGCTGCCACCATTTTTGATTATCAAGACCAAAGCGATCGCGGCCGCCAAAATCGCCACGACCGAGATAAGCGCCCCGGCCAAAATGGCTGAGAATCCGGGAAGCTTACCAATGAAATCATAGCGTGCAAGGGTGACACCGACCATCGCGACAACGGGCGCCGCGATGCCAAATATCAATGCCGACTTGCTCAGTCGCTTAGTCCATCTACCTTCTGCCATCTCAACTCCTGTTATTTTTGCGGCTCAATTTGTGCCCGGTTATATAGTGTTCCATCGTCTGGATCGATTGTCTCACAGGCAGTTCAAGGAAAGTCAACTTTCGCCGCAATGGTTCGTTGGATCACGGTGACGAGGCACATCGCCGTATAGATCGATGCTATAATTGCAAAATATTGCGGCAACAGACACATCAGAACAAAGGTGATGATTGTCTCCGTTCCTTCGGCGAGTCCGGTATTGTAAAAGAAGCTCTTTTTGCCATGGGCGTCTGTTTCCCGGCCTTCCTTGGCTGCCATTACCGCGTAGGCTAGGAAACTTATTCCGGTCAGGGTGAAGCTCCCGACCAATATCAGCGCGAAGGGAAGGTTTGCGGACACCGCAAAGCCAAAGCCGATCGGCACGGCGATATAGAAGGAAAAATCGCCGACAATATCGAGATAGCCGCCAAAATTGGATTGCGCCGTCGCCCGCGCGATAGCCCCGTCCAGCCCATCAAAAAGACGGCTCAGCAACAGCAGCGCCAGGCCCAGCAGATAGTAGCGAAACCCGATCGCCACGCCGGCGCCAATGCCGACCAGAACACCAGCGAGTGTCACCTGGTTGGCGGTCAAGCCGAACTTCGCCAGCCAGGTTCCCAGCGCATTGAGCGGAGGGTCGATGATCGGGCGAAGACGGGAATCAAACAAGGGTGATGAGACCGATAACCGCGCCCGTCATCGCGGTGGCACAATTGCCCGCAATCCAGCTTTTCATTCCCAGCCCGGCGACCTCGGCTCGGCGCGACGGCGCCAGCGTTCCGATTGTGGAGACGAGCAAACCGACGCTGGCAAGATTAGCGAAGCCGCAAAGCGCGTAGATGACGATTAGCTGGCTACGCGGATCGAAGGTTCCCTGTGGGACCGCCGCGAGATCGAGATAGGCGACATATTCGTTGAGGATCGATTTTGTACCCATCAACGCACCGGCCGCCGGGGCCTGTTCCCACGGCACACCCAATGTCCACATCAGGGGCGCAAACAGCCAGCCAAAGGCGCGTTTGATCGTCACCGCCTGATCATCGACATAGGGCACTATCGTCAGCATCTGGTCAACCAGCGCGACCAGTGCGAAGACCACCAGGATGATCCCGATCACCGCCAGAAACACCTGCACGCCTTCCATCGTTCCACGAACAATGGCATCGATGCTGCCATCATATTTGAGCCCCGGCTGCTTGTCACTTGCCTCTGTCGTGCCGTCCCCCGGCACCATCAGGCGGGCCACCAATATCGCAGCCGGCAGCGAGATCAGCGAAGCGGAGATCATATGGCCGACGGCATTGGGAACGGTCTTGGACAGTGTCGAAGCATAGAGCACCAATATCGCACCGGAGATGGTCGACATCGCCAGTACCATCACCATGAACAGCTCCGACCGGCTCATCTTGTCAAAATAGGCACGCAAAATCAGCGGTGACTCGACAACACCAAGAAAAATGTTTGCCCCGCCGCTAAGGCCGACTACGCCGCTGACACCCATCGTCTTGCGCAGCGCCCAGGACAGGCCGCGCACGATCCACGCGAGAACACCCCAATGCCACAGCACCGCTGACAGCGCTGAAAATACGATTACCAGCGGCAATATCTGAAAAGCGATGATCAGCGGCGGCTGCGCGCCTTCTTTCAACACGAACGGCAATTCGGCGCCTCCGGCATAGCCAAACATATAGGATGATCCGACCAAGGTCGCTTTTTCAATCGCCATCACGCCCTGATTGGCAATACCGATAATATCCCAGACGTAGGGCACTCGGACGATCACCAGCGCGATCGTGAATTGCAGCAGCAGCGCGCCGCCGATCCATTTCCAGCCTGGCCGGGCCTGCCGCTTTTCGGACAGCAGCCAGACGAAAAGTAGGATCAGGGAAAGACCAATAAGACCTTGACTCTGCTGCAGGAATCCAGTCATCCGCGCATCCAGTCATGATAGCGCTCTACCCAGCGCAGCAAGCCTTCCGGAGCATGCGCACGCTTCCATTCACCCGCGGCATATTTATTGGCTTCGGCCATGGTCGGATAGGTGTGGATCGTTCCCAATATTTTGTTCAAACCTAGCTTGTATTTCATCGCCAGAACATATTCGGCCAGCAACTCTCCGGCATGATCGCCGACTATCGTGACGCCGAGTATCTTGTCCTTTCCGGGCGGGGTCAGCACTTTGACAAATCCCTCGGTTGCGCTGTCGGCGATCGCCCGGTCCAGTTCGTGCATTGGATATATGGTCACTTCAAAGGCGACATCCTGTTCTCTGGCTTCCTGTTCATTCAGGCCGACGCGGGCAATTTCCGGATCGATGAAGGTGGTCCAAGGGATGACGCGATAGTCGGCCTTGAATGTGCGGAACTGGCCAAACAAAGCGTTCACCGAGGCATACCACGCCTGATGCGATGCGACATGGGTGAACTGATAGGGTCCGGCCACGTCGCCGGCCGCAAATATATTGGGATAGGAGGTGGCGAGAAGGTCATCGGTTGCGATGGTTCTGTCCGTCTCGATGCCCAGTTCCTCCAAACCAAAACCGGATAGCCGTGCTGACCGGCCTACGGCGATGACCAATGCGTCAAAGGCAATCACCTGCTCTTTGCTCCCCGCTCGGACAGTCAGCCGTTTTTCGCCGTCAACCAGCTCGCAGCGAACCGCTTCATGGTCGGTCAGCACATTGACACCGGAACCTTCCTGAGCGGACCGGGCAAGAGCCGAAACATCGTCATCTTCGCGCGACAACAGGCGGCCTTCTCGCTCGACCTGCGTTACGTTTGCGCCCAGACGCGCGAAGGCCTGGCTCAACTCGCAGCCGATAGGGCCACCGCCGAGGATGATCATGCGTTCCGGAATGTCGTCGAGTTCCGCAAATTCTTTCCAGAGCCTATCGCTGGTCACATAGCCGACATCTGTCAGTCCCGGCAGCGGCGGCACAAAGGGCGAACCGCCAGTTGCCACGATGATCGAACGCGTTGTCAATCTCTCAATCTCACCATCATTGCGTTGTATTTCGACCGTCCAGGGATCGACGATCTTGGCATAGCCTTTGATCACATCGACGCCCAGACCGGTATAGCGTTCGACACTGTCATGTGGTTCGATGTCGGCGATAATATGTTGGATGCGCTCCATGACCGCCTTGAAACTATAATGTGGATTGGTCTTTTGCAGCCCGTAAACATCCGCCTTGCGCATCTGCTCTGCGACTTTGGCGCTCTTGATCAGCGCCTTGCTGGGTACGCAGCCATAGTTGAGGCAATCGCCGCCCATTTTGGAGGCTTCGACCAGAGTCACTTTGGCTTTGACGGTGGCGGCGATATAGGACGAGACCAGTCCGGCGGCACCCGCGCCGATGACGACCAGGTTTCGATCATATTTCTTCGGTCTGGTCCAGCGGGCATAGACTTTCCGGCGCTTTATCCGGTTCACGATCCACTTTCCGATCCAAGGCGTGACCCCCAGCGCGGCGAAGGACAGCAGCAGACCCGGTGAGCCGATATCGCTGACTTCCTCGATATTGGCGAGCTGGGTTCCGGCATTCACATAGACCAACGTCCCCAGCAACATGCCGATCTGGCTGACAATATAGAATGTTCGGGCCTTGATCGCGGTCAGCCCCATCAGCAGATTGATCAGGAAGAAGGGAAAGACCGGCACCAGACGGAGAGTCAGCAGGTAAAAAGGGCCGTCTTTTTCAACGCCCTTGTCAATCGCCTTCAACCGGTCGCCGAAGCGGGATTTTACCGCATCGCGGAACAGATAGCGGGACGAGAGAAAAGCAATGGTCGCGCCGATGGATGATGCGAAGGACACAATGATCGTGCCGGTCAGGACACCAAACAGTGCGCCTGCCGCTAGTGTCAGGATCAATGCACCGGGCAAAGAGGCCGCCGTCGTCACCACATAGATCAAAAAGAAAATCGCGATCACCAGAAAGGGAGTCGCCCGATATTGCCCGTCAAAAGCGGCTTGCTGTTCCTTCAGATTGGCTAATGTCAGCTGCGAACCGAGATCGAAATAGAAGAAGCTGGCAACGGCAAGGGCAAAAAGAACGAGAAGCAGTGTTTTTTTCATGTAGAACTTTCTGCCCGATGGGAAGCGCTGCGATGACCAGCTATTTGTAAATTATGCTATATGGACCTTCTAACCGCTTTGGAACCCGGCGTAATTAACGGGTCACGAAGATTTTCTTTTGTAACCGGAGCCTTGTTCTGACCGATAGCGATCATGAAACGGCAACGCCAGACTCCACCACAGTTCCGCCGGATGTTCGGATTGATATTCGTCCAGACCAATAACGATGTCATCATGTCCGGCGACCGGCTGCGCTGTGTAGGTGCCAAATAGCCTGTCCCACAAAGCAATGCTGAAACCGAAATTGCTGTTGGTTTCCCTTGTGACGGTCGAATGATGCACGCGGTGCATATCGGGTGTCACGAGGAACAGACGCAAGACAGCGTCGACTGAAACCGGCAACCGCAAATTACTGTGATTGAACATCGCGCACAGATTGAGCAGCAGCGAGAAAATAAAAACCGCGAATGGGGTCGGTCCGATCAGCAATACCACGGCACATTTATACAGCATCGACAATATGATCTCGACCGGGTGAAACCGCACTGCCGTTGTAACGTCGATATCCCGATCAGAATGATGCACTTTATGGATGTCCCAAAACAGCGGGACTTTATGGGTCATCACATGCTGCGCATAAATCGTTAGATCCAATATTATCAGCGCGAGAATAAATTCCAGCCCGCTGGGCAAGCTGGTCCAGTTAAACAGGCCAATATTATTTTGCTCCGCAAAGACCGCCGCAGAAATAGCGGCAATCGGGCCCGTCAATCTGAGGGCGACGCTGTCGACAATGATGATAATGATGTTTGTCCGCCAACGCTGGCCGCGCGGCAGCGACCGCTTTTTCCTGGGAAAAATAGCTTCGAGCACCACCAAAAGGACGAATAGAAGCGCCGATAGTGCCATGCCATATAGTGCAAGGCTATCGGTCATGAAAAATTATCTCTGCTCACCGTAGCCGCTTTCTTGTTGCCGAGGTTCTGATCGATCAACCTGTAACAAATGGATCAGCCAGAAAAATGAACGGAATAACGCTTATCTTTTCTCAGTGCCGATTGCGAGCTGCTACTGGTATTTTCTTGCATATTGGATCCTTTGGATTCCTTGGATCTCGCTGGGCGCTTTTGCAAGCTCGCGCAATTGGCCATCAGGCAAAAGGCCGCTTTACAGCGTGATGTTGTCAAGCACGTATTCCGCTACTGGGTGGCTTGCGGTCTGTCCCCTCCTGGCATCATATTTGGCGGTAGCCGACCGGTCGGTTTATTCGTTCACCAAATTCACCGTGCCTCAAAATTTACAAACCTCAGTAAACTTAACCTAGCCTTGATAGATCAGGCCCAATTTTCATTCTAATTTCTCATCGTTACCTGCCTGATGCTGTTTATGATATTCGGATATCTGGCTCGTTTGATGCACGCAATTGACATGCCGCAACGCATCTGTTCTGCGTCTAGGCATGATCTTGAAGGAGAGAAAAATGTCGGTCGTTACTACGGAAAAGCAAAAAAATGTCTTGGTCATCGTTTCAAACAATCCTCCGGCGAATGCGCTTGGCGCCGCCGTTCGCCAGGGACTGGTCGATGGGATCGAGGAGGCCTTGTCCGATGACGAGATAGAAGCTGTGGTCATCCGGTGTGATGGGCGTACATTTTTTGCCGGCGCGGATATCACGGAATTCGGCAAGCCGATGAAGGGGCCCAATCTTGCTGATGCCCTTGATCGGTTGGAAGCAAGCAGCAAGCCGGTTGTCGCGGCGATCCACGGGACTGCCTTGGGCGGCGGCTGTGAGGTGGCTTTGGCCTGTCACTACCGGGTTGCGGTGCCATCAGCGAAAATGGGCTTGCCAGAAGTCAAATTGGGCCTGATCCCCGGCGCCGCCGGAACCCAGCGCCTGCCGCGGGTGGTTGGCGCAGAAGCGGCCTTGCCGATGATCGTGATCGGCAATCCAATTTCGGCCGCTAAAGCGTACTCCATCGGGCTGGTTGACAAGATTGTTGGTGAAGACAGCCTTGCCGAGGATGCAATTGCATTTGCCCGCGAACAGATCGGCAAGGCGCCTCCCCGCTCTTCCGAAGGCACAGCCAATGAAGATGGTATAAAGAATCCGGCGATATTTGATAAATTCCGGCAAAAAAATGGTCGTAAAATTCGTGGGTTCGAGGCTCCGGAAGCAGCCATTCAGGCAGTGAAAGCGGCGGGAGAGCTGTCCTATGCCGAGGGCGTGAAAAAAGAGCGCGAGCTGTTCATGAAGCTCATGACCGGCACGCAATCGGCGGCCATGCGTCACTATTTCTTTGCCGAGCGCGCGGCCAACAAGATTGACGGTATTGATCCCAAAATTGATCAGATTCCAATCAAGAAGGTCGGAATCCTGGGAGCCGGAACCATGGGCGGCGGCATAGGTATGAATTTTCTCTCCGCCGGCATCCCAGTGACCATTGTCGAATTGAAAGAGGAAGCGCTTGACCGCGGCGTCGGTGTGATCCGCAAAAATTACGAGAATACGGCCAAGCGTGGCCGCATGACCGAGCAGCAAGTCGAGGATGCGATGAGCATTTTGACGCCCAGCCTGTCTTATGACGATCTCGCCGACTGCGATCTGGTGATTGAAGCGGTGTTCGAGAATATGGATGTTAAAAAAGAGGTCTTCACCAAGCTTGATAGCATTGTGAAACAGGGCGCGATCCTCGCCAGCAACACCAGCTACCTGAATATTGATGAAATCGCGGCGGTGACAAAGCGGCCCGAATATGTGCTGGGCCTGCACTTTTTCTCGCCCGCCAATGTGATGAAATTGCTCGAAATCGTTCGCGGTGAAAAAACCGCTGACGATGTTTTGATGACAGCGATGAAGCTATCCAAGAAAATCGGCAAGGTCGCGGCGGTCTCGGGCGTCTGTCCCGGCTTTATCGGCAACCGGATGCTGAGCCCGCGTCAGGAGCAGGCCAATCTCATGATCATGGAAGGGGCCAATTACTGGGAAGTCGACGATGTGTTGCTCGACTTCGGCTTTCCAATGGGGCCGTTCCAGATGTCCGATCTGGCCGGTGTCGATATCGGATGGCATCGCGATCCGGAGCGCGTCGAAACACTGCGTGACGCGCTTTGCGCGGTCGGTCGCTGGGGACAGAAAGTCGGCAAGGGATTTTATGATTATGATCAGGCGCGTCAGCGGACGCCCTCTGATGAAGTCAAGCAGATCATCGCCGAGTTCGCCGCCAAAGCCGGCAAGGAACAGCGCGATATTTCGAAGGACGAAATTCGCGAGCGGCTGCTTTATCCAATGGTCAATGAAGGGGCCAAAATCCTTGAAGAAGGCATGGCACAACGCGCAAGCGATATCGATGTTGTCTGGATCAACGGCTATGGCTGGCCGCTGTATACCGGCGGTCCGATGTTCTGGGCCGATACGGTCGGGCTCGACAAGGTCGCTGCCGGTTTGAAGAAACATGGCCTACCGGTTGCAAAGCTGCTGCAGGAAAAAGCCGCTGCAGGAGGCAAATTTAACGGATAGCATCATGCTTATCGATTAGGAGAAAATAATTTGTCAGTTGAAGCAATAGATCCACTGGAAAAGTGGACATCGCCAGCTGGTTGGCCGGTACGTTCGCGCAAGGATGTGGAAGCGTTACTGTGCGCGCCGGGACAACCGTTTGAAATGGAAGTGGTCGATATCGACGGGGTCGCAACCCGCGTCTGGAAAAACGCCCATCCTAGTCTTGCTGCTCTGGCGGAACATGCGCGCGGCCATGGCGACAGCGAATTCCTGATATTTGAAGATGAACGCGTTACCTATGAGAACTGGTATCGCGCTGTGGC
The DNA here is from genome assembly GCA_024636595.1 of Sphingomonadales bacterium. Taxonomy (GTDB): domain Bacteria; phylum Pseudomonadota; class Alphaproteobacteria; order Sphingomonadales; family Sphingomonadaceae; genus Parasphingorhabdus. The sequence continues at coordinate 23,325 of JAGXGT010000176.1, forward strand.
TGCTTTGGCTGTGGAACTGCAGAAAATCGGTGTGTCCAAGGGTGACCGGGTATCTCTGGCGATGCGCAATCTGCCGGAATGGCCGGTGATTTTCTTTGCCGCCACGTCGATCGGCGCCATCGTGGTCCCGCTCAACGCATGGTGGACCGATCAGGAACTGGTGTTTGGACTGGAGAATTCGGAAACCAGCGTGTTGCTGTGCGATGCCGAGCGATGGGGCCGGATTTCACCGCACATGTCGGATCTACCGGATTTGAAACATGTAATCGTGTCCCGCAGCCAGACTGCATTGGAAGTGCCGGCACGTCCGCTGGAAAATATCATCGGTCGGCCCAATGATTATGGTAATCTACCGGATCAGAAGCTGCCCGCAGTGGATATTGCTCCGGATGATCCGTCGACGATTTTCTATACCAGCGGCACGACCGGACAGCCCAAAGGCGCGCTCGGCACGCATCGCAATCTGACAACCAACGCTGTGACCGTCGGCTATTCCGGAGCCGCGCAAGCGTTCCGTAGGGGAGATGACCTGCCTGAGCCAACGACCCGGGTTGGCTTGACGGTGGTACCGATGTTCCATTGCACCGCCTGTTCCGCCACCATGATGCCGACCGTGCACGGCGGCCACAAGATGATCTTCCTGCACAAATGGGACACGGTCCAGGCGATGGCAATAATCGAACGGGAAAAGGTCAATGCAACCGGCGGGGTGCCGTTTATCGCCTGGCAATTGATCGAACATCCGGATCGCGAGAAATATGACCTGAGTTCTATCGATTCGATCAGCTATGGTGGTGCGCCTTCAGCACCCGAACTGGCCCGGAAAATCTTTGAAGTCTTTGGCGCGCTGCCCGGCAATGGCTGGGGCATGACCGAAACCATGGCGACGGTCACCTCGCATAGCGCCGAGGATTATCTCAACCGCCCGACCAGTTGCGGCCCGCCGGTGGCTGCTGCCGACCTGAAGGTCATGAGCGAGGACGGAAGCAGCGAAATGCCGATTGGCGAAGTCGGAGAACTTTGGGCCCGTGGTCCGATGATTGTAAAAGGCTATTGGAAACGTCCGGAAGCGACCGCTGAAACTTTCGTCGATGGCTGGGTCCGCACCGGTGATCTGGCGCGACTGGACGATGAGGGTTTCTGCTATATTGTCGACCGCGCGAAAGACATGATCATTCGCGGCGGCGAGAATATCTACTCATCCGAGGTCGAGAATGTCCTCTATGACCATCCTGCCGTGATGGATGCCGCTTTGATTGGCATCGACCACAAGACGCTGGGCGAAGAACCGGCAGCCATTGTCCAACTGGCACCCGGGAAAACAGCCAGTGAAGCGGAATTGCAGGAGTGGGTCCGCCAACGGCTGGCGAATTTCAAAGTGCCGGTAAAGATTCTGTTCCGCGATGAAGGCCTGCCGCGCAACGCCAACGGCAAGATATTGAAGAAGGATCTGAAATCGCTGTTCTGAGGCTCAATCGCTTTTCGGTGCTAGGCGGATCATCCCTTCCTGCACCGCTGAAGCGATCAAAATCCCTTCTTGCGTATAGAGTGACCCGCGATTGAGACCGCGCGTATGGCCGGTCCAGTCGCTGTCCATGACATAGCAGATCCATTGATCGATCCTGAAATCGTCGTGGAACCACATCGCATGGTCGAGGCTGGTCGAGAATAGACCGGGCGTCGTCCAGTGCAATCCGTGCGGAATCATCGACGTCGAGAGCAATCCCATATCGGATGCGAAGGCCAGCGTTGCGCGGTGGATAAGCGGATCATCCGGCAACGGCGCGACCGTCTTTAACCATTGATATTGCCGCGCGTCCCGGGTTTTGCCTTCCGGCCGAAAGCTGCGAACATCAAACGGCCGCGGCATACTCATCCGCTCGATATGCTCATCCGAAACCTGCGGATTGCGGGCAATCTGCTCCATCGCGCTCATACATTGCTCGGGCGGCAAAACATCCGGCATCTTTATTTGATGCTCGAGCCCTTCGGCGGGTTTCTGGAAAGAGGCCGTCAGGTTGAAGATGACCTTGTCATTCTGCCGGACGACGACCCTGCGATTGGAGATGCTGCGGCCATCAAAATCGCGATGTACCCGGAAATGCAGCGGCTTGGTTTCATCGCCGGCGCGCAGAAAATAGGAATGGAGCGAATGAATATTCATCTCGTTATCCACCGTGCGATCGGCAGCGACGATCGCCTGGGCGATCACCTGACCACCGAAAATCCGTTCGCGCGCGGTTGAACTGAGCGCCGGAAATATAAACTCATCTTCACCATCCGTGGACAGGCTAAAGGTACGGAGCAATCCGGCTATCAGCTTCTCCGCAGACACGGAGGAGCGATTGGCCAAAGCATCCGACAACCGGCGTTCGACTTGTTCGTCAGTAAGTTGATCCAAAACTGCTTCTATTCCTTAAAATGCGCCAAGCTGCGGGTATAGTCAGCGTTCAGGGATAAATCTCGAACAGTCCGGCACCGCCCTGACCGCCCCCGATGCACATGGTGACCACGCCCCATTTCGCGCCGCGACGGCGGCCTTCCTGCAACAAATGCCCGGCACAGCGCGCACCGGTCATACCGAATGGGTGGCCAATAGAGATCGAGCCGCCATTCACATTATATTTCTCAGGATCAATGCCCAGCCGATCGCGGCTGTACAAACACTGGCTGGCAAAAGCTTCGTTAAGTTCCCAGATATCGATATCGTCAACCGTCAGCCCCTGACGTTCAAGCAGTTTGGGAACGGCAAATACCGGACCAATGCCCATTTCATCGGGCTCGCATCCCGCGACCGCCCAGGATACGAAACGCCCCAATGGTTCAAGTCCACGCCGCTCCGCCTCTTTGGCTTCCATCAACAGGACTGCAGCGGCTCCGTCCGACAACTGGCTGGCATTGCCGGCGGTGATATATTTGTCTTCTCCCATGATCGCCGGCAATTTGGCCAAGCCTTCCAATGTCGTCGTCGGGCGATTGCACTCGTCCCGGTCGACCGTGTAATCGACGATGCTTTCTTCCTTGGTTTCCTTGTCGACCAATTTCATCCGGGTCTGCATCGGGACGATTTCATCGGCAAAAAGACCGGCTTCCTGGGCTGCTGCCATCCGCTGCTGCGATTGCAGGGAATATTCGTCCTGATATTCGCGACTGATATTGTAGCGCTCTGCGACAATATCGGCAGTTTCGATCATCGGCATGAAAATATCCGGTGCTATCTTCAGGATTTCTTCGTCGATCGATCCTTCCGGCGCCCGAGGACCCTGCATCGAAATACTCTCCACTCCGCCGGCCACAACACAATCGGCACCATCGCCGCGAATATGGTTTGCCGCCATCGCTATCGCCTGCATGCCGGAGGAACAGAAGCGGTTGATCGTCGCTCCAGCCGTCGTTTTGGGAAGGCCCGCGAGCAGCGCTGCATTGCGTCCGATATTGGGCGCTCCGTGCGCCACATTGCCCATCAGGCAATCATCGACAAAGCTGCTTTCCACACCCGATTTTGCTACGGCATGCTTGATCGCATGCGCCGCCATCGTCATCGGCGGTGTAATGTTGAAGCCGCCGCGACCCGCCTTGGCAAGGCCCGTGCGGGCATAAGATACAATGACAGCTTCACGCATGCTGAATTTTCCTTTTGTTTTTACTGAATCCGATTTTTCAAGTGCAGTATAGCATTTGGAGGCAAAATTATACGAGACCCGGTCAAAATGTCTACGCCTCTTGGGCCCTAGCTGTTAACGAATCGGGCCAATCAAAGGATCATCACTTTCCCCTGCCGATTTTCCAAGCCCTTTTGATAGTCTTGCGGTCCGAGGAAGTCATGCGAATAGGATTTCGTTTCGAGTCTATCGTGTCAGCGCGTAGTAAATCACGTAGCCCCAAGAGAAAAAACCGTGGATGATTGCCCATAATATCGACTTATGCGTAGTAAAGCTGATCGCAATGGCCAGAGCGCTACCAAATCCAACCCCTTTGCTGACGATCTCCTTGCGGACATAGGTGGCACCCCTTCTCATAGGCGATTCCCCCGGTGCATAATCTTCAGGACGCATCCGTTCCGGCTTGATCTTGTCCACCATGGTCAGGCGGCTTCCCGGGCGCGGTCGGACAATTCCTGATTGAGCATTTCTGCCAGCAGGAAGGCGAGCTCCAGCGATTGCGCGGCGTTGAGGCGCGGGTCGCAATGGGTGTGATAGCGATCGCCCAGCGAGGCATCGGTGATCGCTACGCCGCCGCCGGTGCATTCGGTGACATTCTGCCCCGTCATCTCGCAATGGATGCCACCGGCAAATGTGCCTTCTGCCCGATGGACGGCGAAAAAGCCGCGTACTTCGGTGAGAATTCGGTCAAACGGCCGGGTCTTGTAACCACTGTCGGCCTTGATGACATTGCCGTGCATTGGATCGCAAGACCAGACGACGGGATGTCCTTCCCGCTTCACGGCCCGGACGAGCGGCGTCAGGCCGCTTTCGACCTTGTCGTGTCCGAAGCGCGAAATCAGTGTGATACGCCCTGGCTCACGCCCTGGATTGAGCGTGTCGAGCATTTTCAGCAGTGCATCGGGAGTCAGCGAAGGACCGCATTTCATGCCGATCGGATTGCCGATACCGCGCAGAAACTCGACATGGGCAGAGCCCTCGAACCGCGTCCGGTCGCCAATCCAGAGGAAATGCGCGCTGGTGTCATACCAGTCTCCGGTCAGACTGTCCTGCCGGGTCAGGCATTGCTCATAAGGCAGCAACAGCGCCTCGTGGCTGGTGTAGAAGGATGTGGCTTTCAGTTGCGGCACGGTGTCGGGATTGATCCCGCATGCTTCCATGAAGGCCAGCGCCTCGCCAATCCGGTCGGCCATTTCCTCGAATTTCTTCGCCCAGGGACTGCGCGCCATGAAATCATGGGTCCAGCCATGAACCTGCTTGAGATTGGCATAGCCGCCGGTCGAGAAAGCGCGGAGCAGGTTGAGCGTTGCCGCTGCCTGATTATAGGCGCGGACCATCCGCTCCGGATCCGGATCACGGCGGCTGCTGTCAAATTCGATCCCGTTGATGATATCCCCGCGATAGCTGGGCAGCTCGACGCCATCCTGCACTTCGATATCGGAAGAGCGCGGTTTGGCGAACTGACCCGCCATCCGGCCAAGCTTCACCACCGGCAATTTCGATGCATAGGTCAGCACCACCGCCA
>JAGXGT010000177.1 GCA_024636595.1 Sphingomonadales bacterium
GATCATCGGAGTGCTGCCGTCTTTTCTGCGCAGGCGCCCGATATCCGAATAGACCTTGTCGACCGCCTTTTCCCGGATGTGACAGGTATTCAGCACCACCAGATCGGCGTCTTCGCCATTTTCGGCGGCGCTCATGCCCTGATCGACGAGCAATTCAGACATGCGCTCGCCGTCATAGACGTTCATCTGGCAGCCAAAGGATTTGATGTGGAATTTTTTAAGATCGGCTTGAGTCATAGACCGCGCCTATACAATGGGTTTGCCCCCCAGGGAAGCTGAAAGCGGTTCTGCGATCCGTCGCCGAGCCTCCGCCGCGATGTTTTTTCGGCCAGAATAATGATCGGGATCGAATGGTTCGAGGAAATGCACTTCGACCAGGAAGCTGCTGCGCCGGGTCAGAAGCCTCCAGGCGTTCGATGGCGCGCTTTCGTCGCCCGTCCAGCCAATCTCCAGCGCATTTTCGCCGTAATTCAAGAAAATCGGCTGTACCATGATACCCGGAGGAGGGGGCTCCAACACTTTTAGCAGAGGCGCCTTGAACGGCAGCAGGGTTGAACCGTCGCTGGTTGTACCCTCGGGGAAAACTGTGATAGCCCACGTTTCCTCGAGCGCGTCCCGAAGCTGATTAATCTGCTGGGCTATACCCATTCGATCCGATCGTGAAACAAAGACGGTATCATTCAGCCGGCATAGCCAGCCGATGATCGGCCAATTGCCAATTTCTTCTTTCGAGACAAAGGCCGTGCCGCTATGTCCGCCGAGGATTGCAATATCCACCCAGGACAGATGATTGGATATGAAAAAAACGTCGCGCCTTATTGGCGTACCGAGGATTTTGACCCGGGCACCGCAAGCAAATGCGGCGACCTTGAGAAAGGTTCGGGGCCAAGGATTGGATAGTCTCAGCAACCGCCAGATATAGTAAAATGGGATGCAGGCAAACAATGCCGCAAAAATCAGCGCCATCCGCAGCATAAATCTTATATAACCCATTGGGGTTGCTCCATTCCACAACCGATATGCCATCGGTTGGATGTCACAAGGCCGTGCATCCGGGTCAGGGTTCGGCACGTCAGCTTTTTCTGGCGAGAGATACGCCATATAGCTCCATGCGATGATCGACCAGCCGGTATCCGAGTTTTTCAGCAATCTGTTTTTGTAGCGCTTCCAATTCCGGATCGACAAATTCAATTACTTTGCCGGTTTCTACATCAATCAGATGGTCATGGTGCGATTCAGGAACAGCTTCGTAGCGGGCCCGACCATCCCCAAAATCGTGACGGTCCAATATGCCGGCTTCTTCGAACAGGCGAACGGTCCGATAGACGGTCGCAATCGAAATGCGCGAGTCCACCGCCGAAGCCCGTTCGTGCAGGGTTTCAACGTCGGGGTGATCCTCGGCATCGGAAATGACACGGGCTATCACCCGACGCTGGTCGGTGATGCGGAGTCCTTTTTCCGCACATAGTGCTTCAAGGTCAATTTTTTGCGGCATGGAACCCTTCCGTTACGCTGGGGAAGACTCTATGCGGGGTGCGCGATATTGCAAAGGGAAAATTGCGGCACGTTCGCCGCAATTTCCTGAATCCGATGCGATAAGAAACCCGTTTATTTCTTTGAGCCCTTTTTCTTACCCAAGCCAATTGCTTTGGCAAGCTGACGGCGCTTTTCCGCATAGTTGGGCGCAACCATCGGATAATCGTTGGGCAGTCCCCATTTGGCGCGATAATCTTCCGGCGTCATACCGTAGTGCGTCATCAGATGCCGCTTCAGCATTTTCAGCTTCTTGCCATCTTCCAGACAAACGACATAGTCCGGCTTGATCGACGCTTTAATCGGAACGGCCGGATCAGGACGGGCCTGTTCAGCCGCTTTGCCAGAAAGGCCAGCAAGTGCTCCGTGAACACTGCTGATGATAAGCGGTAAATCAGATACCGCGACGCTGTTGTTGCTGACATGTGCGGCAACAATGTCTGAAGTGAGCGTAATCAACGTCTCATTCAGAGCAATTTCTTCCTCTGTCATATTCTATTACCTTTGTGCGACCATTATTATTATATTGCATATTTTGCGGGCCGTTATTTACACGAACGGCCAAAAGCTGCAACCGCCAAACTGATCCACCATTATTTTAGATGGTTAATACGGCTCTGTAAGTAACGGCATCAAACTTTTCCATGCCCGGGCCAGTATAATAGGCTTTCCGCAATCCGATCTGATGAAAGCCGAACTTCGCATAAAGTTTTTCCGCCGGATTGTCGGCTCTCATTTCCAGAAAAACGAAAGCGACCTGTGCCGTGCGCGCGGCTTTTAGCATATGCTCTAACAACAAGTATCCTATGCCGTGGCCTTGGCTTTCCGGAGACACCGCAATCATCAGCAGTTCCTCCTCATCGGCGGCCTGGCGACTGATGACGAAACCGCAGACATTGTCTTGACGACTTGCAATCAGCAGTTTGGCACTGGGCATGGAGAGCATCGACCGGCATTGATGGTGGTTCCATCCCTCCCCGTAAGTCTTGGGGAAGGCATGTTCCATGACTTGCATCACGGCGCTCAAGTCGTTCAGGTCACCGTCCCGGATGTCTACCGGTACAAGCGCATGAGCGTCCCATGGGCCCTGGCGACTGGCCATCGCTCAGGCGGTTATCGCTGGCTGGGCGTCTGGTTTGCGCCCGTAAGTAGCTGTGGCAGGCATTTTTTTCATCTCGTCAGATACTAAATAGATATATTTCGCATTTGGCAATATTGGAAAGTGCATATCGGCACCGATAGCGGTGGCAAGTTCCGCAGCGGCTGATCCTGCGATAATATCCGCCTTGACCGCGCCGGTTGCTTGTTCTGGCGTGAGCGCGGCAAATGGCGCCAGCGGCTTGCCATTGCTGGCAAAATTCTGCAGGAAATATTCGCCATGGCCCGCCAGCATCGCCACGCATACCGGGAGCGGTACATCTAATTGTTCCTGCGCTTGCGCCGCAACCAGCGCTAGGCAGCTATACCCCTGAATATCTGCGCCCCAGGCCAAGGCCAGAGCTTTCGCAGCAGAAATGCCGATACGGACCCCGGTGAAGCTTCCCGGTCCGCAATTGACCAATATTTTGGCAGCTTTGCCCCGATCGGGAAGCCCCGCGATCGCCGGGATCAGTTTTTCCGCATGGCCGCGACCAATTTCGGCATAGTTAGAGGTAATCAGCACGCCATCTTCGAATAGCGCAACCGAACATGCGATTGTGGCTGTGTCGATCGCGAGTAGACGCTCGCCCATCAACCGGTCAGATCAGGCTGTTGAATTTGTCGAATTCCGGGCGAGGGCTGCGATCAAAAATTGTCGACGGATCGCCATAGCCCAGCGTGGAAATGAAGTTGGATTTGACACTGGGCTGGTCTCCAAAAAATTCCTTATCGACAGCATCGTTGTCAAAGCCCGACATGGGGCCGGTGTCGAGCCCAAGCGCGCGGGCCGCCAGAATAAAATAGGCGCCCTGCAGCGAGCTGTTACGCATAGCATGCACTTTGCGGGCTTCGGGATCACCCTCAAACCAGCTTTTCGCATCGGCGTGCGGGAAAAGTTCTGGCAGATACTCGTGAAAATCTTGGTCCATGCCGATGATGACTGCAGCGGGTGCCTTGCGGATTTTGTCCTGATTGCCTTCGGAAGACAGATCGGCCAGACGATCGCGCGCGGACTGGCTGTGGCACCATATAAGCCGGGCGGGTAGCATGTTCGCGCTGGTGGGGCCCATTTTCATGAGATTCCAGATCGCGTGCAGTTGATCCACCGATACCGGCTTGTCATGATAGCCATTATAGGTGCGTGCTTCGAGAAATAGCTGGTCCAGCGCGGCTTGACCGAGTGGTGAATTCATTGTTCTGCCTTTATTCTGAGAATGTCTAAGCGGCCCGGACTTCGGTGACCTCGGGCACATAATGTTTCAGCAGGGATTCGATTCCGTGCTTCAGCGTCGCGGTCGATGACGGGCAACCGGCGCAGGCGCCCTGCATTTTCAAAAATACCGTGCCTTTGTTGAAGCCGCGATAAATAATATCGCCACCATCATTGGCAACCGCCGGACGAACCCGGGTCTCGATCAGTTCCTTGATCTGTGCCACGATATCCGCATCTTCCGGATCGTCGTGGACTTCCTCCTCGGGCGGGACGGTGATTTCTCCCGCACTACCCGGCTTGAATAGCGGCAGTCCGGCGGAAAAATGATCAAGCAAAATGCTAAGGACCTGAGGCTTCTGATCGCTCCAGTCTGCTCCCGGTCCGCAGGTCACCGAAATGAAATCCGAACCAAAGAAAACGCCCGTTACATCCCCCAGCGTGAACAATGCTTCCGCAAGCGGCGATATCTCGGCATCTTCCGGCGACGCAAAATCGCGAGTGCCATCGGTCATGACCGGCTGCCCAAGCAAGAATTTGAGGGTGGAAGGGTTTGGTGTTTTTTCGGTTTCAATCAACATGCATGTTATCTGGCGATTATAAGCCGTTCGATCAAGGGCTAAACAGCCGATAAAGCTGCTGCGAAGCGAGAATGTAGGGAATATTCACTGGCCAGTAAGATTGGGCCTGCTTATATCCGCTCCATGAAACGATTAACACGCCATTCGGCTCCGCAATTTTTCTTTTTCTTGCTACTGTTCTGTCTGGTGATGATGCCGGGCATGGCGCGCGCGCAGGCAGCCGAGGGCGATGATATCGTCCCTTGGCTATATGAAAATAGCGACATCCCTGTCGATAAGACCTGGACTTTTGGTGAGTTGGACAACGGGATGCGCTATGCGGTCAAGCATAATGGCGTGCCGCCCGGACAGGTGTCGATCCGGCTGCGGATTGACGTTGGTTCGCTGATGGAGAGCGAAGAAGAGCAGGGATTTGCCCATTTCATGGAGCATTTGACCTTTCGCGGTTCGACCCATGTTCCCGATGGCGAGGCAAAGCGCGTTTGGCAGCGGCTGGGCGTGACATTCGGTAGCGATAGCAACGCGGAAACCACGCCAACCCAGACGGTCTACAAGCTGGATTTGCCCAACTCCAGCGAAGCCAGCCTCGACGAAAGTCTGAAAATATTATCCGGTATGGTTCGTTCACCGGGACTGAGTGCAACGGCAATCAATGCGGAACGCCCTGTGGTTCTGGCGGAATTGGCCGAGCGAGCTGGTCCTCAGACCAAAGTGCAAAATGCCACACGGGAATTATTCTTTGCCGGGCAGCGTTTGGCCAACCGGGCGCCCATCGGTACGCCCGAAACGTTGAGCGCTGGGACGCCGGCGATGCTGAAACTGTTTCATCAGCTCTGGTATCGCCCTGAAAAGGCAGTAATCGTTATCGCTGGCGATGGAGATCCAGCACTTTTTGTGACGCTGCTGAACAAGCATTTTTCGCAATGGCAGGGAAAGGGCGAGGCCGGTATAATTCCGGACTTCGGTCAACCGCAGGATGTGAGCGATATCAGCCAGATCCTGATCGAACCGACATTGCCACGGTTCATTTCAATGGTCATCGCACGGCCTTGGGAACAGGTTGAAGATACCATCGTTTACAATCAGCAAATATTGATCGACTTGCTGGCGTTGCAGATGATCAACCGTCGCCTGGAAGCGGGCGCAAGAGCCGGAGGCAGCTATTTGCAGGCCAGCGTCGGACAGGATAATGTAAGCCGCTCGGTTGACGGAACGTTTGTCAGCATCATCCCGCTCGGCGACGACTGGGAGGCCGCCCTCAAGGATGTCCGGGGAGTCATCAGCGATGCCACGACGATCGCACCATCCGAACAGGACATTGCGCGCGAAATTGCCGAGTTTGATGCTGCGCTCGCGATTGGGGTGGAAAGCTATCAAACGGAAGCGGCGCGAAAACAGGCGGACAATATCATAAACGCCGTTGATATTCACGAAACCGTAGCGACGCCGCAGGTAGCACTGGATGTTTTTCGTGCGATGCGCGATCTGTACACGCCCAAGCGACTGCTGGATTCGACCCGCAAGCTATTTTCGGGGGTTTCTACCCGCGCCTTGCTGACATCTCCGGATGCGATTGATGACGGAAAAGTCAGGCTGGCCGCGGCATTAAGACGTTCTGTCAAGGCCGCCAGCGATGTTCGTGTCGCCCAATCCGATATCGGATTTGAGTCGCTCAAGAAGATCGGTAAAAAGGGATCGATTAAATCATCCCGGAAATTAGAGCAGTTCGATATGGAGCAGCTGGAACTTGCCAATGGCGTGAGGGTGCTGCTGTTCCCGAATACCGCCGAGCGCAACAAGATCATGGTCAATGCCCGCTTTGGCAATGGCTACAGCGGCCTGCCGTCGGATCAGGAAACCCTTGCTTGGTCCGGCGCTTTTGCCTTGATGGCCAGCGGTGTCGGCGAGCTGGGGCAGGAGGAACTCGACAAGATCACCACGGGCCGTCGGATAGGGTTGGGTTTTGATATCGATAATGATGCCTTCGAGATTACCGCCGATACACGACCTTCCGACCTCGAGGACCAACTGCATCTGATTGCCGCAAAATTGGCATTTCCTCGCTGGGACGCAGCGCCCGTTATCCGTAGCAAGGCAGCGGCCTCGATCGGTTATGACAGCTTTTCGGCTTCACCGCAGTCAGTTATGGAGCGCGATCTGGAATGGCTATTACGCGGCAAGGATCCGCGATGGAAAACCCCCGATAAAGCGGATTTCAGCAAGCTGACCGCCGAGAATTTCAAACAGTTCTGGGAACCGATACTGGCCAGTGGACCGGTCGAACTTATGCTGTTCGGTGATTTTGACCGGGATCAGGTGGTCGAGTCCATTCTCAGGACATTTGGTGCGTTGAAAAGCCGCCAGCCGCGGGCCGTCCCAGCTGACGCCACCTCTCCACAGTTCCCATCACCACAAGCCAACCCGGTAATCCTCGTCCATAAGGGCGACAAGGAACGGGCTGCAGCCATGGTGGCTTGGCCGACTGGAGGCGGACTGGAAAATGTACGGGAAAGCCGCAAGCTCGAAGTGCTGACGTCGATTTTCAATGATAGGCTGTTTGAAATTCTCCGCTCCCAACAGGGCGCAAGTTATAGTCCGCAGGTCGTAAACAGCTGGCCGGTCGATTTCAAATCGGGTGGTTATATCGGTGCGCAGAGCCAGTTGACGCCAGCCAATATCGATCGTTTTTATAATGTCGTGGAATCGATAGCCAAGGACCTGCGGGACAAACCGGTTGGTGCCGATGAATTGCAGCGGGTGGTGGAACCTTTGCGCCAGCTTATCGCCCGCGCCAGCAGTGGCAACAGTTTCTGGATGAGCCAGTTGGAGGGCGCGAGTTTTAATCCGCCGAAATTTGTGGCCCTGCAAACCCTGCTCAGTGACTACACTATCATCACGCCGGAAGAGGTGCAGGCTCTGGCCGTCAAATATCTTGATGAGAAAAAGACGTGGAAACTGGCCGTACTGCCCGAGTCCAAGGGTATGGCTGCGAATGACAATGATCCGATTGCGCTACCATCTGAAGCAGCAGTCAGCCATTAGATCGAATCCACCAGCGCCAGTATCTGTTCGTTCGTAGGGCGCTTTTTATAATCGCCGGATACCGTCTTCGCAATGATCTTTCCAGACCTGTCGATCAAGAAGACCGAAGCATAAGGCACACCAACAGCTCGACCTTTGGTATATTGCGGATCGCGTAATCCAAAAGCGTCAATCACGGTCGATGACTGGTCGGATAGCATGTCATATTGCAACATCTGGTTTTTCGAGAAACGGTCCTGCTGGTCGGGACTGTCATAGCTGAGGCCATAAAGATTATAGCCGCGATCCTTAAGATCACCGACGATCGCGTTGATCGATTTCAACTGTGTCTGGCAATAGGGACACCATTCCACCGAACGGGTAAACACCAAAAGGGCAGGGCCCTTTAGCAGAATCTGACCCAAATTAGTCTCGCCTTCGGTGGTCAGCAAACTGGCTTTCACAGGAACCCGTTCCGCGACCGCCAAGCCAGCATCTATGCTTTCCGCTTTGGTAATCGGTGCTACGACTGTTTCCGGTTTGCCTTCCAATTGCTTGCTACTTTGGGAGCCGGCTTCGGGTGCGGGCTCCGAGCAGGCGGACAAAGCTACCGCTATAAACGACGACAGGACTAAAGCGGTTCGTCTCATGATAGGATCCATTCCATTATCTCTGCAGTAGTTCGCGGTTATAAGCCCTTTCGTTACAACGCTCGAAATCTATGTTGGTCTAGCCACGAACTTCAGCCAACCCTTTCTAAAACCGGTTTTTATCATCACAATACATATTTGGACAGGTCGGTATCTTTTGCGACATCCGAAAGCTGCTTTTCGACATAAGCCTTGTCGATACTGATTTCTTCGCCAGCACGGTCTTCCGCGGTGAAACTGATCTCTTCGAGCAGCTTTTCCATAACCGTCTGGAGCCGACGCGCACCGATATTTTCAACCGACTCATTCACATTCGCTGCGATTTCAGCAAGCTTCTCTATGGCATCTTTGGTGATGCTGATCTTGACGTCCTCGGTGCCGAGCAGAGCGATATATTGCTCGGGCAAATTGGCTTTGGTTTCCGTTAATATCCGGACAAAGTCGGCCTCGGTCAGCGCACGCAGCTCGACCCGGATCGGCAGCCGGCCCTGCAGTTCGGGGAGCATGTCGCTGGGCTTGGATATCGAAAACGCGCCGGACGCAATGAACAGGATATGATCCGTTTTCATCGGCCCATATTTGGTCGCAACGGTCGTTCCTTCAATAAGCGGCAGCAAATCGCGCTGGACACCTTCACGGCTGACCGATCCACCGCGCACGTCGCTGACCGCGATCTTGTCGATCTCATCGAGAAACACAATGCCATTGGACTCGGCGTCAGAAATTGCCGCCCGTGAAATATCTTCATCATCTAGGCGTTTGTCTGATTCTTCTTCAACCAGCTTGTCCCAGGCATCTGCGACACGCATTTTCCGGCGCTTCAGGCGGCTTTGGTTCAAGGCCTTACCCATCATGTCGGAAAGGTTGATCATCCCGACCTGACCACCCATGCCGGGGATGTCCATCGGCATGTTGGGCGTGTCTTCGACTTCAATCTCGATCTCGGTGTCGTTCATATGATTGTCGACGACCCGTTGCCGGAAACTTTCCCGCGTCGCTTCGCTGGCATTTTCTCCGCACAACACGTCGAGCAGCCTCTTCATGGCAGCTTCTGCTGCGGCCTCGTGGACCGCCAGTCGCCGGCGTTCGCGTTCGAGGCGGACCGCCTCTTCGGCGAGATCACGGGCAATCTGCTCGACATCCCGGCCGACATAGCCGACTTCCGTGAACTTGGTCGCTTCAACCTTGATAAACGGAGCATCCGCGAGCTTCGCCAAGCGCCGGGAAATTTCGGTTTTGCCGCAACCGGTGGGGCCGATCATCAGGATGTTTTTGGGCGTCACTTCTTCGCGCAATTCAGCCGGAAGACGTTGGCGCCGCCAACGGTTCCGCAACGCGACGGCGACCGCTCGTTTGGCGTCTTGCTGGCCGATAATATGCTCGTCCAGCGCCTTGACTATGGCTTTGGGGGTCAGGTTCGCCTGCATGCTAATTTTCTCTTTGTTGATGTTTATGGGACGACTGGAACTAGGATCCGCTGTCGAGCGTTTCAATCGTGACCTGATCATTGGTGTAGACGCAGATTTCTGCAGCGATTTCCATCGCCTTCTTGGCCAGTTTCTCGGCGTCCTTCTCATAGTCCATCAAGGCACGAGCCGCTGAGAGGGCGAAGTTGCCGCCGGACCCGATCGCGGCAATGCCTTCGTTCGGTTCTAGCACGTCACCATTGCCGGTGAGGATAAGCGTGATGTCCTTGTCTGCCACGATCATCAATGCTTCGAGATTGCGCAGATATTTGTCGGTGCGCCAATCCTTGGCGAGCTCAACCGCCGAGCGCATCAGCTGTCCGCTATGCCGTTCCAATTTCGCTTCCAGTCGCTCGAACAAAGTGAAGGCATCTGCGGTTGCGCCAGCGAAGCCGCCGATCACAGATCCATCGTGCAGTTGGCGGACTTTGCGCGCATTTCGCTTCATCACCGTCTGGCCCATCGAGACCTGGCCGTCGCCAACAACGACGACTTTGCCATTTTTTCGTACTGATAGGATAGTTGTGCCATGCCATTGTTGCAGGCCATGTTGCTGATTGTCTGTCATGAAACGAGATATGGGTAATGTCGCTCGGTTGTGCAACCAAAGGCTTCGCAAGTTTACTTAATCCAGGGATATCGATCTGCTGACATTCGGCCATTACAATAGGCAAAAAAATGGCGACCATCGGGCCGCCATTTCTAAATATTTATGCCTGAATTGATTCAGGGGGAGGTTGGCGTATTTTCGCTGCCGTCGGCTGCGATAATGATGCCGCCAATAACTGCTGCTGCAGCGAGGATCGCAATAATGATGCCCGATCCGCCTTCAACGTTATTTTCGTCGTCTACCGTCGCGCTGGTCCGTGCAATCGAAGAAACAGGCTGTGCAGCCTGTGCCAAAACGGGTGCGCTTACAAGCGATGCGGCTGCGGCTGCAGCCATTCCAATTTTACCGAAACGCATAATTTGCTCCTTCAGGGTTTCGCATTTCATTCAATACGACCCAATCATTGGCATAATGGACTAGTGAAATCAACAATCTTATTGCTCAAAAGAGGAATCTTCAGATACAGTTGCAAAGATCACACATATTATGTTTTTTCCTAAAAATTAGAAGCTTGGCTGGATAAACCGCCTTTGAACGAGGTCGATATGTTGATCTGGCGACCACTCCCTCGGTTTCACCAGATGTTCCAGTTTAAGACGTTAACCATTGGTGCGAAATTTCTGCTAGCAACTATGCATAATAATTTGTTAACCAATCGGCATGGACAGAGAGACATTAAGACCACTGGCGCTGCACAACGAGGGTATAACCCACTCATTCCGGGCAAGTTTGCCGCCTAGAATCTCAGAAGTCGCGCGAGAAAAGCATGATTCGGAGACACTGGAGGCTGCGAAAGAAAAAGGTTTGGGCGAAGATGCCAGCCTGTTTCTGTTAAGCTTTATGGCCTTCTTCACGGCTTTTTACACGTTCATTTTCTGATTGGAGCAGCGACTGATCAGTCACAAGCGCGGTGGAGTTGCTGACCCAGCCACGCCGCCACTAGACACATGGCCGCCACCAGCAAAAGCTGCTCGGTCGTGGAAACCCCAATCATACTGAGCCCGAGGGCGACAAGCGCGCCCAAGACCATACAGCCGGAATTGACGACATTATTGGCGGCAATCGTCCGCGCGGTCTGGCTGATGTCAACGGTCGTCGTCAGAAAGGCATATAGCGGAACGACAAACATGCCGCCGAATATCGAGACACCGCCCAGCGTGCCAAGCAGCGCCCACGCACCGTCATGGACGATGAATGTCTTAAACGTGTAGAGCTGGCCATCTGGCAAGCCCTCCCAGCTACGCGCGATAAAGTAGAGAAGGAGCACGAAGACACCCATCAAGATAACGCTTGCCGGTGCAAAGCGCGCCGACACTTGGCTTTTCAACAGCCGGTTGACCAGAATTGAACCGATCGCAATGCCCATCGAGAAAACGCCCAGAAAGAGGCTGGCCACTTCCGGAGTAGCGGTCAGAACATTCTCCACAAGTGGGGGAAATTGAATAATCATGACCGACCCGATGGTCCAGAAAAAGCTGATTGCGATAATTGCGAGGTAGAGTCTGCGGACGTGTAACGTCGCGGAGATCAAGCGGATCGAAGAGCGGATAAAATTGAAGTCGATTTTCTCGACTTCCTTGTGCGCCGGCGCGGGTGGCATAAATTGTGCGGCAAGCCGACCAATCAAAGCCACTAGAAAAACCGTGACAACCGCTATCTCGACGCCGTTACCGTTGCGGTCGATGATGATCCCGCCGAGGATGGTACCAGCAAGAATGGCGATATAGGTGCCGGCTTCGACCAGTCCGGTTCCGGCCAAGACTTCATCCTTCTCCAAATGTTGCGGGAGCACGGCATATTTGATCGGACCGAAAAAGGTGGACTGCAGGCCGAGAAGAAACAAGGCCGCCAGCATGACCGGAATGTTATGAAGCCAAAGTCCGACCCCGCCGATGATGGCGATGAATATCTCGAGCGTCTTTACGAGTCGGGTGATCCGCGCCTTGTCATAATTGTCCGCCAGCTGCCCCGCCAAAGAGGAAAAGAGGAAAAACGGCAAGATGAACAGTCCGGAGGCGAGGGCGTTGAAGGCGAAATCCTCGGATTCACTGTCATAAATTCCGTAAGTCACCAAAATGACCATCGAGAATTTGAACAGATTGTCGTTAAATGCCCCCAATAGCTGCGTAAGGAACAGCGGCAAAAACCTTCTTGTCCGCAGCAAATGCGCCGTATTCTGCATAAAGTGAAAATCTCTTTTCGAGCTGAAAAATGAGCGTCGCTGTTTCTTTAGCCCATTCCGGCCCAGCGTCAAATCGTATGACGCCGTGTCGCACCACGAATTCCTCTGATTAATCGCTGAATCAATTTTCATTTTGGGCAAATCCGTTTATGCGAAAGCCGCGATGCTGAATTTGCCGAACATATTGACACTCTCGCGGATATTTGCCGTGCCGATTCTGGTTTTTCTGCTGTGGCCGAACTTTGACATGTTCCACTTGCAACCACTGCCGATCGACTATTTATTGGCCTTCGGCCTTTATTGTCTGATGGCGGTCACCGATTATTTCGATGGCTATCTCGCCCGCTCGCAAGGTACCGTATCCAAACTCGGGATTTTTCTGGATCCAATAGCCGACAAGATCATGGTCGCTGCCGTGGTTCTCATGTTGATATTTACGAGAGATATTCAGGGATGGCACGCTATCGCGGCGATAGTCATTCTGTTGCGCGAAATCATGGTTTCCGGCCTTCGTGAATTTCTTGCCGGCCTTCAGGTTAGCGTTCCCGTGTCGCAATTGGCCAAATGGAAAACCGGATTTCAGATGATTTCACTCGGCGCCCTTATATTGGCTGGCGGCTTGCCGCACTGGCCGATGGTTCAAACCGTCGGTTTGTGGACTCTCTGGGCTGCCGCGATCCTGACTCTGATTACGGGATGGGACTATCTGCGGGTCGGTCTGAAGCACATGGACTGATGGCACGTTCGATCAACATAATATATTTCGCATGGGTGCGGGAGCGGTTGGGTATCGATCAGGAACAAGTTTCTCTTGGCGATGAGATCGAAACCATCGCGGATGTGCTATCGATGCTTGGCGAACGGGAAGCGGCCTATGCCGACATTCTCGCTGACGTCGAAAAATTGCGCTTCGCTCTTGATCAGGATTATGGTCTCAGCACGTCTCTGATTGGCTCTGCAAAGGAACTGGCCATTTTCCCGCCGGTCACCGGCGGATGATCAAGATTGAAGTCGGGCCGGCAGATTTCGACATCGGCGCAGAGACACTGCACGTCGCCGGTCAGGGCGGCGGGGCTATTGCCAGTTTTGTCGGTCAGGTTCGTGATGATGGAAACCTCGCATCGCTCGAACTGGAACATTACCCGGCGATGACGCAAAAGGCGCTCGGTGAGATTGCCGAAAAAGCAGTATCTGACTGGGTCCTCCATGCCGTGACGATTGTTCACCGAGTTGGAAAATTATCGGTGGGCGATAATATCGTATTGGTCATCACCGGGTCTGATCACCGTCAGGCGGCAATCGAATCCTGCTCGTTCATCATGGACAAGTTGAAAACGGTTGCCCCTTTTTGGAAAAAAGAGACCCGTGCTGACGGGGCGGTGAAATGGATCGAAGAACGGGCGTCCGATGTTGAAGCGTCGGAAAAGTGGAAACGATGAGCGCGGGCCCTATTCGTGGGCTTTCGATACCCAGTTCTGCGCACCCTTCATGATTTCTGCCAACAGTTGAAATTCGCTCCTCCGCGGACTGTTCTTGCGCCAGACCAGTGCGATGTCGCGCGTCGCTCGATCCGATTTCAGCGGCCTCGCCACAATATCGGTATAATTCAAGATGCCGCTATCGATCGCCATTTTCGGGAGCAGGGTCAGGCCTAGGCCATTGTCGACCATCTGCACCAAAGTGTGCAGCGAGGTTCCCATCATCCGTGCGGACGCTCTGAGTTCAGGACGGTTGCAGGCTGCCAGCGCATGGTCCTTCAAGCAATGACCGTCTTCAAGCAGTAGCAATTGAGTCTCATCAATCTGCGCCGGATCGACTTCGAGCGGCGGATCGCGGGGGTCATTTTTTGGGAAGGCCACGAATATCTCGTCGCTGAACAGAACCTCGGACTCGACATCGCCGCAGGGAAAGGGCTGCGCCAGCAACACGCAATCGGCATGGCCATGATGCAGCGAATCGCACGCCGCCTGGCTGGTTTCTTCTTTCAGATAGAGTTTCAGTTCCGGGCGCTCCTTGCGGAGTTGCGGGAGCAAGCGCGGCAACAGAAATGGGGCTATCGTGGGAATCACGCTCATTCTTATGTCGCCGGCCAGCGGCTTGCCGGCCGATCGCGCCATCTCGGAAAGCTCTTCTGCCTCGCGCAAGATCCGGTAGGCCTTTTCCACCATCTGATTGCCCAGATCTGTGAAGCGGACAACCCGGCGCGTGCGTTCCACCAGCACGATATCCAGCAAGGCTTCCAGTTCCTTGATCCCAGCCGACAATGTGGACTGGGTGACAAAGCAGGATTCCGCAGCTTTGCCAAAATGGCCATGTTCTTTCAGAGCAACCAGATATTGCAGTTGTTTGAGCGTCGGAAGATAGGTCGACATTATCGAAGCTTTCGATCAATAGAGGAGTATTGATCTAATATAGTGATTGTCGGGGAATTGAAAAGTATCATTCGAATTCAGTTGCAAGAAAAGACTGGAAATAGGGGCTTATCGTGCCTAGTTTGGCTATTCGGCAACATCCGGAGGAAATATATGTTTCGGCAACTGGGCGCTTATCTGGATTCCATCAAGGCGCGCGATCCGGCTCCGAGATCGCGCTGGGAAGTATTGCTCTATCCGGGCGTGCTGGCAATCGGCTTACATCGACTGGCGCATTGGCTGTTTAAGGGCGAGCTCTATTTCTTCGCTCGGTTCATCAATCATGTAGCGCGGTTTCTCACCGCCATTGATATCCATCCCGGTGCAAAAATAGGCAGACATCTGTTTATTGATCACGGCTTTACCGTCATTGGCGAGACCGCTCATATTGGCGATAATGTGACGATCTATCAATGTGTGACCCTGGGCGGTACCAACCCGACCAATGGTGTTGGCGGCAAGCGCCACCCCACTATTGAGGACGATGTCATATTGGGATCAGGGGTACAGGTGCTCGGTCCGATCACGGTTGGCAAACGGGCGCGAGTCGGTGCCAATGCGGTTGTCACCCAGGATGTTCCAGAAGGCGCCACTATGGTGGGCGTCCGCGCTCGGCCGACATTGGTCGAAGCGAAGGACTATCAGAAAGAATTCGTCCCCTACGGTACGCCGTGCAGCGAGATTTTCGACCCATCGACGCAAAAACTGGAGATTTTGCAATGCGAGATGGAGCAGTTGCAGAAGCGCATTGCGGCATTTGCCAAAGAACGAAACCGGGACGACAAGCCGATCAAGACAAAGGGACGTGACAGCGCTTGATGCGTTTTTCCGACTCTAACATATCGGCCTTTCCACAGCGAGGCAGCCCGTCGCAGGTGGGATTCGAGCGGCGGGAACTGGACCGCATTCTCAATCTCTATGGCCGGATGGTCGCAGCTGGCCACTGGAAAGACTATGCGATGGACATGCGCCGCGACGTTGCCATATTTGCCGCGTTCCGCCGCGCATCGGAGCGGCCTCAGATCCGGATCGAGAAGCGCCCTTCAGAACGCAATCGACAGGGCATGTGGTCCCTGCACGGGGAACAGGGGCAGATATTGAAACGAGGCCATGATCTGTCCGGCGTGCTAGCACCGGTCGAGCGAAAACTCATGAAACTGGTTGCTGACTAGCAAGTCCAATTTGGTCGTGCTTGCCCGGTGAGACTGAATCGCTAACTCTCGGCAGCATCCGTGTCGAGGGCATAGCCAGCCGAGCGGACCGTCCGAATGATATCCGACCTGCCGTTGGCATTGAGCGCCTTGCGGAGCCGCCGGATATGTACGTCGACCGTGCGCAGTTCGATGTCACTGTCCTGACCCCATACGCTGTCGAGCAACCGTTCGCGGGAAAATACCCAATTGGGATGTTCGAGGAAATGGCGAAGCAGGCGAAATTCGGTAGGTCCGAGCGGAATCGTGTTGCCGTCACGTTTCACCTTGTGGCCGACGGTGTCCATTTCAAGATCGCCAAAGGTCAGTTTTTCGCCAGCCAGCGCGGGACGCACCCGGCGGAGCACGGCCTTGACCCGGGCGATCAGTTCCCGCGGGCTAAACGGCTTGGTTATATAATCGTCCGCCCCGGTTTCGAGGCCGCGGATCTTGTCCTCCTCCTCGCCCCGGGCAGTCAGCATGATGATCGGAATATTGGCTGTTTCCGACGACCGTCGCAGGCGGCGGCATACTTCGATCCCGGACAGGCTTTCAAGCATCCAGTCGAGCAGGATCACATCCGGGCGATGCTCCTGCACCAGCAGCAGCGCTTCTTCGCCATCCGGCGTGTGGATGACATCATATTCCTCTTTTTTGAAATTCCAGGTCAACAGCTCCGCAAGTGCAGCGTCATCTTCGACGAGTAAGAGTTTTGCATTTACCATCAGTCGGCCCCATCGCTTAACGCATCATCGAGCGGCGTTGTCGGATTTTCTCCCCGCGTCCGCTCCGGCATCGGTTCGCCGGTTGCCGCAAAATAGACCATCTCGGCGACATTGGTTGCATGGTCACCGATCCGCTCCAAATTTTTGGCGATGAACAGCAGATGCGCTGCCTCGCCGATATCCTTTGGATTTTCGATCATATGAGTGATCACCGCGCGGAAAATGCTATTGTAGAAATCGTCGACGATCTGATCCCGGCGGTTCACTTCCATCGCAAGCTCCGCGTCACGACGGGCGAATGCGTCGAGCGAATCCCGGACCAGTTCGCTGGCAATTTTCGACATCGAGGGGAGCAGCGAGATCGGTCTAAGCCGGTGCGTCTGGGTGACGAGCGGCACGCGCTTGGCTATATTTTTGGCATAATCGCCGATGCGTTCAACCACACCGGATATTTTGAAGGTGGCGATCAATTCTCGCAGGTCATCCGCCATCGGCGCCCGCAATGCGATCGTCTGAAAGGTGAGATCATCGATCCGCTTTTCCAGATCGTCGTTCAGCTTGTCTTCGCGGACGACCTCGGCGGCCAGATCAAGATCGCTATTTTCCAGTGCCCGCATTGCCTTGGCAATCGCCTGCTCGCTGCGACCGCCGATTTCCGCGACCATGCCGCGCAATTCATTAATGTCCGAATCGAAGGCTTTGACGGTATGCTCTGTGCCACTATTGACCATTTTTGTTCCTGTTCATCGATAGATCAGCCGTAGCGACCAGTGATATAGTCCCGCGTTTTTTCTTCCCGCGGATTGGTGAAAATATCGGTCGTCTCGCCATATTCCACCAAAGTGCCGAGGTGGAAAAAGGCCGTTTTCTGGGAAACGCGCGCCGCTTGCTGCATATTATGCGTTACAATGACTATAGCATATTTCCCGCGCAACTCGTGAATTAGTTCTTCGATCTTGGCAGTTGCGATCGGGTCGAGCGCGGAACAGGGCTCGTCCATCAGGATCACTTCCGGATCGACCGCAATCGCCCGGGCGATGCACAGGCGCTGCTGCTGGCCACCGGACAGGGCGGTCCCGCTGTCCTGCAGCCGGTCCTTAACTTCGCCCCACAGGCCGGCGCGCTGCAAGGAGGATTCGACAATCTCGTCCAGTTCTTCCTTGCCCGTCGCCAAGCCATGAATACGCGGGCCGTAGGCGATATTATCGTAGATCGATTTGGGGAAGGGATTGGGTTTTTGAAACACCATACCGACTCGCGCACGCAATTGAACGACATCCATTTTGGGGGCGTAAATATCTTCCCCTTCCAGGGTAATATCACCGGTGACGCGAGCAATCGGAATGGTGTCGTTCATCCGGTTCATGCATCGCAAAAACGTCGATTTTCCACAGCCGGAAGGTCCGATAAACGCGGTGACACTGTCCATGTTCACGTCGATAGACACGTCGTTGATCGCCTGCTTGTCGCCATAGAAAACATCGACATGGCGAGCCGTCATTTTTGGCGGTCCGCCTTCCGTGTTGACGCCTGTCGTGGCCGAATCTGTCATATGTACGCTTTCGTTCGGTTCGAGTGTTTTCTGATCGTCATGCATCGGGTATTTACCACCGGGTTTCAAAACGGTTGCGCAGGTAAATGGCCAGAGCATTCATGATCAGTAAGAATAATAATAGCACAATGATTGCTGCAGATGTCTTCTCGACAAACCCGCGATCGACTTCGTCGGACCACAGGAAAATCTGAACCGGCAATACGGTGGCCGGATCGGTAATCCCGCTCGGCGGAGTCGCGATGAAGGCGCGCATCCCGATCATCAGCAGTGGCGCGGTTTCGCCCAGCGCACGCGCCATGCCGATAATCGTGCCGGTCAATATGCCGGGCAGGGCGAGCGGCAGCACGTGGTGAAAGACGACCTGCAACGGGCTTGCCCCAATACCCAAAGCAGCTTCGCGAATGGAAGGCGGGACCGATTTTACGGCGTTGCGCCCGGAAATGACGATCACCGGCATAGTCATCAGCGCCAGGGTCAGTCCCCCGACCAGCGCACCCGAACGCGGCATGCCGAAAAAATTCAGGAAGACCGCGAGTCCTAGAAGACCAAAGATAATCGATGGAACGGCAGCCAGATTGTTAATCGACACTTCGATCAGGTCGGTCAGCCGGTTTTTCGGGGCATATTCCTCGAGGTAAAGCGCGGCCAGTACGCCGACTGGAAATGCCAGCATCAATGTCACGATCATGGTGATCAGCGAGCCCTTGAACGCGCCCCAAATGCCCACTTGCATCGGGTCTGTTGCATCCGAATTGCTCAGAAAATTCCAGTTGAAACCGGTTGAGAATTGACCACTCAATTCGCTTACTTTCGCTTCCGCCTCCGGATTGCCCTCGTCCTTGTAGGCGACGTCCAAGTCCGAGACCACCGGGAGATTGACTGTCGATTTCTGTTCGACGATGTCTGGGTCGGCGAGGATCTTGGCGCTGACGGCCGTCCAGGCGCCGGATGAGAACAGATCCGTGCCTTCCGGACCATATTGTATTTCTATGCTGCTATCGACAATTTCGCGCAATCCCATGACCTGCAAATTGGCTTCCGCATTTGGCCCCTGAAACTGACTGGGAGAAGCACCGCCGGTGACGGCAGGAAAATCGATCTCGACGGGTAATTCCGTCTGCGTAAAGCCCAGGAATCCGTTGCCCACCATAACTACCAGCAAAAAAGCCAGAAAGCTGGCCGACAGCGCGATCGCCGCCATTCCCATCGCCTTAAAACGACGCTCCGCAGCGTAGCGCCCGGCGATGCGCTTCTGCATTTCCGCTCCCTGCCAATCGGTCGGGCGGCGCTTTGTTTCGGTGAGACTATTCATATGCTTCCCGATATTTTTTGACGACGCGCAAGGCGATCAGATTGAGCAGCAAGGTCACGATAAAAAGGACCAGACCCAACGCAAAGGCAGCCAGTGTCTTGGGACTGTCAAACTCCTGATCACCGGTCAACAGCTGCACGATTTGTGTCGTAACGGTGGTGACGCTGGAAAACGGATTGGCGGTCATGTTGGCGGCGAGGCCAGCCGCCATTACCACGATCATCGTTTCGCCAATCGCCCGGCTTACGGCCAGCAATACCCCGCCAACGACGCCCGGCAAAGCTGCGGGAATCAGCACCTTCTTGATGGTTTCGCTTTGGGTCGCTCCCATGGCCAGCGAACCATCTCGCATGGCGCTGGGAACAGCAGCAATGCTGTCGTCCGCCATGGACGAAACGAATGGAATAATCATGATGCCCATCACCGCACCCGCGGCCAGAGCAGATTCTGACGATGCGTTCGAAATACCGATGGAGACGGCAAAGTCGCGCAACGCGGGAGCGACCGTCAAGGCGGCGAAATAGCCGTAGACGACCGTCGGCACGCCAGCGAGCACCTCCAATATCGGTTTCATCCAGGAACGAAATTTCGCTGGGGCATATTGGGTTAGATAGATCGCGCTCATCAGGCCGAGCGGGATTGCCACAATCATTGCGATAATCGCGCCGATGAACACCGTGCCCCAGAAAAGCGGAATCGCGCCAAACCCGGTTTCGCCACGCGGGCCGGCTACCGCCTTCGGATTCCACTCGGTGCCGAACAGAAAGTCGATCGGCGACACCATCGAAAAGAAGCGGGCGGTTTCAAAAACCAGCGACAGGAAAATACCGACGGTCGTTACGATCGCAATCAGCGATGCAAGCAGCAAGACCAGCATCGTCACGCGCTCGATTTTCGTGCGCGCCCTCAGATCCGGCTTGATCTGAAGCCAGGCATAGACGCCGCAGGCAAAAACCATCAGCAAAGCGGCGACAGCCCCAATCATCTGGTAATAGGCTATTGCATCGCGATAGGGTTCAACCATCGACTGAGACAGCGGATTGAACGCGTTGACCTGATTGCCCGAAGCAATGGCGCGCGCTTCCGACAAAATTGCCGCCCGCGCAAATGCGTCCTGCGGCAATTGCGCCGCTGCAGGACTGGTGAGCGCTGCATCGGTGATCAAGGCCGGACTGGCAAAACTCCAGACCGCAAGGAAAATGGCTGCGGGCAGAATCGCCCATAAAGCGACGTACCAGCCATGATAATTGGGCAGGGAATGAAGAGCCGAGCGGGAATGTTTGCCACCGCTTTGCATTCCGGCTGCCTTAAGGCGGCCAAAAAACCACGCGACCAGACCCAGGCCAATGATGAGAAAAAGAAGCGTCGCACCTGTCACAATATCTATTTTCGCCCCTGTATCAAAATCATCTGCAATGTTGCGCGTCTGGGCGCGCTTATTTCAGTTCGCTAACCGCAAGCGGTGTCATATTGCGTACAACTTCGGTCATTTTTTCCCGCACGTCGTCCGGAGAGGCGATCAAGCCCGCTTTCACCAAATAACCGTCCCGTGATCCCGCATTGATGAATTCCAAAAGATATTCCTGCAACCCCGGTATGACGCCAATATGTTGCTTTTTTACGTAGACAAATAGCGGCCGCGCCCCAGGATATTCTCCCGATGCTATGGCGTCGTAAGTCGGATTGACGCCGGACACCGGAATACCGCGAACACTGTCGAGATTCTCTTCCAAGAAACTGTACCCGAAAATACCAACGCTATTGGGATTGGCCTTCAGCTTCTGGACGATCAGATTGTCATTTTCGCCCGCGTCGATGTAAGCGCCGTCCGCTCTTATTTCATGACAAACCGCTTCAAACTCAGTTTTGTCGCTTTCTTTGAGCACCTTGGTCGCAGGATCCGTAACGCAGCCAACTTCCATGATCAGCTCAGTAAGCGCATCGCGCGTGCCGGAGGTCGATGGGGGGCCGTAAACACTGATCGCCAATTTCGGCAGGGATGGGTCGACATCCGACCAATTTTCGGCGGTATTTTCCTCGCCGAACGGCCGTTCCGCGATCGCTTTGTAAATCTGTACCGGAGTCAGCGAAAAGGACGGACCGTTGTTCGCCTGGGCAATGGCGATGCCGTCGATGCCGATTTGCACTTCTACAACATCGGTGACGCCGTTGCTCTGACACAATTCCAGTTCGGACGCTTTGATCCGGCGCGAAGCATTTTCGATATCTGGTGTATCGGCGCCGACGCCAGCGCAGAACAGGTTCATCCCGCCACCGGTACCGGTCGATTCCAATATCGGAGACGGATTGGCTCCGTTGATACTAAATTGCTCGGCCACGGCCTTGGCGAACGGAAAAACGGTAGACGATCCGACAATCCGGATTTCACTGCGGATGCCGCCCTGACCGCCAGAGGCCTGATCCTGACAGGCGGATACAGCAAGAGAGGCGGCCGCAAGGAGGGCGAGTTGTCTTAGCATCGGAAAATTCCCAGTTCATCTGCGCTCCATC
>JAGXGT010000178.1 GCA_024636595.1 Sphingomonadales bacterium
AGCGGCGTCAAGCTGTTCGGGCGGCTGGAGAATGGCAAGCTCAGCTTTGGCGAACTCGACAAGTTTACCGATCCGGACGATGACAGTCCGCTGTCCCTGCCGGATATCTGGCTGGGACTGTCCGACGCCAAGTTGCGGATCGACAGCGAGTATGGGGCCGTTGGCCTGGCGTTGAATGGCGAAGGCGAATTGCACGATGGTTTCAGCGGAGAAATCGCCGCGATTAGTCAGGGTCTGGAAGCTGGCGGTTGTGCTGTGAGCAAACCGACCTTTTTCGGGAAGGTCGCTATTCGCGGTAAGAAACCGAATTTACAAGGACCGCTGCGGCTGCCGAGCGTCTCCTGCAGCGATCTGGACCTGACTGCAGAAGCGGTTGCGGCTCAGGTCTCGGTGGATCTCGGCGCGGATCTCGCCAGTTGGGCCGGCACGATCGGTCTCAGCGGCGGGCCTTTCCGCTATGCTGATTATGCGAGCCGCACCATCAAGGCGTCACTGGAATTGGCTGGTGATTTGAAACAGAGCAGCGGCGATGTTGATCTGACCGCCAGCGGGTTGCGGTCTCCCTATGCAACGGCCGATACGTCGCACATCCAGGGCCCGTTTGCCCTGGGCTATGGGGGTGCCGAGATGACCGCCAGTTTTTCCGGTCAACCAGATATTCGCGGCGTCCATGTCGAGAAAAATCTTTTGCGGCAGGCCGCAAGTCTGTCGGCATCGGTCGCCGGGACACCGGTCGGGCCGCTTGCCGAACGATTTGCCAAGGCGGTTCAGCAAGCCGGCAACCAGTTCGATGTTTCCAGCGATATCAAATTCACGAAAGGCACCGGGCGGACAACCCTTTCGCTCAATGCGCTGGGCGCCCGGTCGCAATCCGGAGCGACCGTCAGCTTGAGCGATGCGCTGCTGCTCGCCTTTACCGACAAGAATATCCGGATGCTGGCGGACGGCAATATTCGACTGGAAGGCGGTGGTTTTCCCAGCGCGAATTTCGTGCTCAACGATGGCAGTCTCTCCCGGGGTTTTTCCGGCCGGCTTGAAATGGCCAACTATCAGGCTGGTTCGGCGCAGTTGAAAATTCCGGCGCTCGCTTTTTCGCCAACGCGGCAGGGAGGAACCAATATCGATGGTCGGATCATCCTGACCGGGCCGCTGGGTGACGGACAGATCACCGGGCTGCAGGTGCCGGTCAGCGGCTATATTGCGAGAAACGGCAATTTCTCTCTGTTCCGGCAGTGCATCAATCTGCAATTTGCCAGCTTGCGCACCGCATCCTTGCGCGCAGGACCTACCAGCACGCGTCTGTGTCCGCAGGGCAGCGCCATCGTCACCGGCAACGGTTCGTCGGTGAACATTGCGGCCAATGCGCCTTCGCTCACACTGAATGGCGATGTTGGCGGTACGCCGCTCGCCATTTCCAGCGGTGCGCTCAGCTTTTCCCGTGCGAGCGGCCTGACCGCGCAGAACGTCGGGATACGGCTGGGCACGCCGGCCAGTATGACAAGCCTCGACATGGCGGTGCTCAGCGCCAAGTTCGGGCAGACGATCAACGGGCGGATCGAAGGCGCCTCCGGAAAAATCGCCAATGTACCGCTGCTGATGGAAAAGATCGAAGGCGACTGGCGTTATGAAAATGGGCAGTTTCTGGCCGATACCAGTCTGCTGGTCCGCGATGAGCAATCGGTGGAACGGTTCCGGCCCTTGATCAGCAACGACGTCATGCTGAGCTTTGACGGCAAGAACATCATCGCTACGGGCCGGCTGCGGGAGCCGGAGACGCTGACCGCGATTGCGGCGATTGATATCCTCCACACGCTGGCCAATAGTGAGGGAAGGGCACTGATCGACGTGCCGTCACTGACCTTCAACGAACGCCTGCAGCCGGAACAGCTGACCCCGCTCACGCTGGGTGTGATCGCCAATGTCCAGGGGGAGATATCGGGAACCGGGCGGATTGACTGGGATGCGTCCGAAAATGGTATAAAAAGCACCGGGCGCTTTCTGACCAATGGCCTCAACCTGGCCGCTGCCTTTGGTCCGGTGACCGGGCTGGCGGGCGAGATCAATTTCTCCGACCTGCTGGCGCTGGAAACCGCTCCGGGGCAGGTTGTGACCCTGTCGGAAGTCAATCCCGGTGTCGCTGTGTTTAACGGACAAATCCGCTATCGCCTGCTCGCCGACTACAAGATGCAGATCGAAGGCGGTCAATGGCCGTTTGCTGGTGGCAAACTATATCTCGAACCGACCATATTGGATCTCGGTGAAGACGCCGAGAGGCGGCTGCAATTTACGGTCGAGGGCGTCGATGCGGCGCAGTTCCTGACCCAGTTTGATTTTGAGAATATGTCCGCGACCGGTGTGTTTGACGGCAAGCTGCCGATGATTTTCAATCAGGATGGTGGCCGGGTGGTCGGTGGGTATCTGGTGGCGCGGGAAGGCGGCGGCACGCTCGCCTATGTCGGCGAACTCACCTACGAAGATATGGGGACGATGGCGAATTTTGCCTTCAATGCGCTCAAATCGATCAGATATCGCAACCTCACCATCGGCATGGATGGCGATATTGCCGGCGAAATCATCACCGAAGTCAAATTTGACGGATTGCAACAAGGGGAGGGTGCGAGCCGCAATTTCATCACCAAGCAACTCGCCCGCATTCCCCTCCAGTTCAACGTCCGTATCCAGGCGCCGTTCATGCAATTGATGAGCAGCGCCAAATCCTATTATGAACCGGAAATATTGGTCGGACAGAACCTGCCGGCGCTATTGCGGGCGCAGGAGGAGAGGGCCAAAGCAGCCGTGAAGGTTCTCAAAGAAGATGAATAGTCCATTCAGCGAGGGGAAAGCGACAATGCTTTATCAGACAAGTCAATTGACGGACCGACCGATTGGTGCGATTCGTCGCAAGATGAGGAGTTTAGCCACCGCCGGTCTGATTTTGGGAATAGTGACAGGGCTTTCCGCCTGCGTTCAGGTGACGGCACCGGACAAGCCGATTGTTATCAATCTCAATATCAATATCAAGCAGGAAGTGGTGTATCGACTGGATGGCGATGCAAAAGACCTGATCAACAAGGAAGCGGATATTTTCTAATGTTTGAGTATATGAAGAAAAACAAGGCTTTGGCCGCAATTGGTGCACTGGTTTTGACGGCGGTTGTAGCCGTGCCGGTGATGGCGCAGCGCGATCCGGCCTATGAAGCGGCGCGGTCATCGGGTGTCATTGGCGAAAAGCCAGACGGCTATCTCGGCTATGTGTCTTCGCCGTCTCCGGCGATCAAGGCGCTGGTCGAAGATATCAATATCAAGCGCAAGGCGGCTTACACGCGCAAGGCGCAGGAAACCAATTCGACGGTTGAGCAATTTGCCTTCACGTCGGGCTGCAATCTGATCATGCGCACGGTGAGCGGCGAGAAATATCAGACGCCGAGCGGCACCTGGAACACGCGGGACAGTTCCGACCCGGTGCGCGATTCGCGTTGCCCCTGAACTAGCGCACATCCGCTGATTACGAAAAGGCGCGCCGGTTAAGCCGGTGCGCCTTTTTCCTTTTCAACCGATCCGCTAACCAGATGGAGGTCGCGTTGCGGGAAGGGGATGGTGATGCCATATTTGGCCAGCGCCGTGTCAATTTCCCAGCAATAGGTCGCGTGCACCCTGCCGGGCTTCTTGGTCGCCTCATCGGTAAGCCAAACAATCAACTCAAAATCCAGGCTGCTGTCGCCGAAGCCAACAAGCCAGACGTCGGGCTTGCGGTTCTTGAACCCTTTGAGGGTAAATTCCACGTTGTCCGCCGCTTCCAATATAGCCTTTTTGACCAGATCCTTGTCCGTTCCGTATGCCACGCCGACGGGCACGTGCATGCGTCGCTTGGCTTCCCGCAACGTCCAGTTGATCACCCGTTTGTTGATGAATTCCGAATTGGGGACCAGCATGTCGATATTGTCATTGGTGGTGATCAACGTGCTGCGCACATTGATTTCTCGCACCTCCCCGGTGATGCCGCTCTCCAGATCGACAAAATCGCCGACCTTGAGCGTTTTCTCGAGAATGATTATAATGCCGGCAACGAAGTTGGAAAAAATCGATTGCAGGCCAAAACCGATGCCGACACCAAGAGCGCCTGTGAATACGGCGAAGGCGGTGAGATCGATGCCGACCATGTTCAGCGCGATGAAAATGGCAACACCAATCATCAGGATTCGGATCAACTGGCCAAACAGCCCCCTGACCGACGGGGTCATTCTTTGCGACTTGCCCAGCCGTGTCTCAATAAGCCGGGAGAAAAAGGAAGCGCCCCAAATCAGTGCAATCGCGATCACCAGTATTTTGAAAATATCGAGCAAGGAAAGGTCTTCGCCCAGAGGTATCGAAAGTTGGTCGAGAAATTCGACTAGTGGCTCGAACAGACGAACGACAACCAGAAGCGCACCGATGATCGTGAGGGTGATGATGGTCCAGCGCCAGAACGGGTCGTCGCTGGTTATCGCAAAAGTGCGAATGATGAGGGTCGCGAGGAGCGCAGCTCCGACTATACGCATATAGTCGACCGGAATACCGCGTCCGGCAAAACCCGCGATTATCAGCCAGATTATGGTGGACGCAATCAGCGGAAAGACAAGCGTTGCCGAAACCGATTCATATTTTCCGCCACGAAAGGTTTCGGACAGGTCGGAAAAAAAGCCGCCGGTTGCCGCCCTCAATACACGACTAAAAAGAACGCCGAGAGCCAGCGCAACGACAATGCCGCCCAGTTGTAGCCAGATCGTCGCCGACAGCAGTTCCGCCTGCATGCGGAGAAAAAAGGCAGAGAAAAACGCGCTTATGTCGTAAAATCCGGCGCCAATATCCTGCAGCGAAGGAACGTCGGCTATATCCGGGATGGTCGAGGTTGCGACAAGTAGGTTCGCGATCATATCTTTAAATCCATTTCAGGCGCTTGAGCACGTAAATCTCGGCTATCATCAGGATCGTCATGATGGCGCAGGTGATCCAGAACGCCAGATTGCTGCTCACCCCGGGCATCCCGCCGACATTGATACCGAGCAGACCGGTCAGAAAACTCAGCGGCAGGAAAATGGCGGCGACAATCGACAGGGCGTACATCGTCCGGTTCATCGATTCCGCCATCTTGTTGGCCAGTTCATCGAGCACGACAATCGCCCGGTCGCGCGCCGCATCGAGATCTTCCAGATAGCGCAGCGTTCGGTCGGCCGTCTCCCGCAAGCCCATGCGCTGACTCGGATTGAGCCAGTCCGGCGCGTCATATTGCAGATTGGCGAGCGCCTCTCTTTGCGGCGACAGATAGCGGCGTAACGCCACCGTGTCCTGCCGCGATTCGGCTATTTTCGAGCGCAATTTTGTGGGCTGTTCGGTATCAACCTGGGCCTCAAGAGCGTCGAGACGGTCTTCTAGTTCGATGATGACATCATTGATTTTCAGCGACAGGCGCTCGGATAATGCGACAAATAAATCCGGGGCAGTCTCCGCTCCATGACCGCCATCAATGATGTCGGACAGGACGTCGCGCGGTGTCAGCAGGCGCTCGTAGCGCACGGTGATAATCCGATGGGGCTCCACCCACATGCGGATGGCGACCATGTCCTCCGGCTCGGCGCCTTCGTTCAGGTTGACGCCGCGCAAGATGACCAGCAGTCCGTCGTCGACCCGCAGGCTGCGGGGACGTGATTCCTTTGCCAATAGCGCGCCAATGACTGGAGCGGGAATGCCGGACTTGTTGCGCAACCAGGATTCTGCCCGTTCCGAAACATTATCGAGATGCAGCCAGAGCGGAGCCGATCCGCTTTCGGTTGCTTCAACTTCTGCCCAATCGCACAGGCGTCCGCCGCCTTTGCCATCCAATATGCATCCGAATAATAGCCCGTCTTCCGGTTCAATATCATGGACACGGGATTTTATCGCCGGCGCGTCAGTCATTGAATACTCCTGCTCTTGGTCTGTCCCTTCATTTGCCGTCGGGCGGTCGCTGCGAACTCATTTCTCCAGCGGCAATCGCCGTCGCATGATGCTGCCGCCAGTTTTGGGCTTCGATGAATATCCGTTTGACCTGCGGGAATTGGTTTTTAATGGCTTTTTCAAAATCAGTGATCGCCTGCTCGACCTTGCCGGCGGTCAAGCTATCGTCAAAATCGACGCTGGCTGCGAGCAATATATCTTCCGGGCCCATGTGCATGGTCAATATTTCATTCATGCCGGTGATCCGTCTGTCATTGGAAACCACTGCCCGGATTCCGGCAACCACCGCCGGAGAAGCGCCTTCGCCGATTAGCAGGCCCTTGCTTTCATAGGCCAGGAGGATCGCCACGAACGCCAGCACAACACCAATGCAAATGGAGGCAATGCCGTCGAGTATCGGCAGATCAAAATATTGTGAGGCAAATATGCCGCAAAAGGCGATCATCAGCCCCATCATCGCAGCGCTGTCTTCAAACAATATCGTGAAAACCGTGGGATCCTTGGAGTTGCGGACGGCCGCATACCAGGACTGGTCTCCCCGAGTGCGCCTGAATTCCCGAAAGGCGACCCACCAAGCCGCGCCTTCGAACACCATCGCCAACCCGAGAACCGCATAGGACCATCCGGGCGATACCACCGGATGCGGATTGGAGAGGCTTTGCACACCTTCATAGATGGAAATGCCGGCGCCGATGGCGAAGATCAAGATTGCCACCACGAAGGTCCAGAAATATAGCTCCATGCCATAGCCGAAAGGATGTTTCTCGTCGGGCGGTCGCACGGCGCGTTTCAGGCCAAACAGCATCAACAGCTGATTGCCGCTATCAACAACCGAGTGCACGCCTTCGCTGAACATGGCTGAACTACCGGTAAAAGATGCGGCGACAAATTTGGAAACGGCGATCAGGCTGTTGCCAGCCAAGGCCGCATAAATCACTGTCTTTGAGCCTGAAGCCATAAAAAATGCGGCCCCCTTGCCGCGAAAAAAATACCCTTCACTACAATCCGTCTCGCGTCAAGAATGGGGCCGCTATCCGAACCGTCCTGGTGGTTCTAGTCGTCGAACTCGCCATGGCGGCCACGGCCATTTGCAAAAGCGGTGGCACCGGCGCGCGTTTCGCCTGATTTTATTGTTTCCAACCCCAAGCGGGTTTCGTTTTTGATCGCATCGGGTTCGCCAAGATCCCATTGTTCAAACATGGATTGGCGATCGCTGCGTAGGCAGCGCTGCGGGAAGGCGGCAATGTCAGCGGCCAATTTTTGGGCTTCCACGAGGGCCTGGCCATCCGCCACCACCCGGTTTGTCAGACCAAAGGACAGCGCTTCCTCTGCTCCAACTTCGCGACCGGTCAATATCATGTCCGCCGCGCGGGACTGGCCGACAAGACGGGGCAGCCGGATCGTCCCAAGATCGATCAGCGGAACCCCCCACCGGCGACAGAAAACGCCGAAAGAGGCGGATTGGGCTGCAACTCTGAGGTCACACCAAAGCGCAAGTTCCAGCCCGCCTGCGACCGCGTAGCCTTCAACCGCCGCGATCACAGGTTTTGAAAGCCGCAGCCGGCTGGGACCCATTGGGGCCATGTCGCCATCGACCAGTACCGCATTGCCTTTGCCCGCGGACACGGCTTTCAGATCGGCGCCAGCGCAGAAATTACCACCTGCGCCGGTCAGGACGGCGACGCTCAGCCTGTCATCCTGATCAAAGTCTCTGAACGCGTCATAGAGCGCCTTCGCCGTTACGCCATCGACCGCGTTTCTTCGTTCCGGCCGGTCTATCGTTACCGTTAGCACTTTATCTTTTCGGGCTGTCTGGAGGGTCACCAAGGGTCCTTTGCTTTATGGCTTTTGCAAACCTATAGTCGATCGCCGCTGGAATATGCAGAAATTTTGCCTTTCCGTTGCTGGTAAAGTGGGCATTGGCTTTGCCGTTGGTTTCGAATCGATCGCTCCGACTTCCTGACGGAGATCGCCAATAATCCAGGTTTCGTCGACAGGTTTGGTGCCCAAATCCATACCCGAACCCAAGCCATTTTCCGCAATGCAGCATCGCTGTTGACTTGCTCGCCATGCTTTCCTAAACGGACCGCGCCTTGGCGGGTCGGCCTGCTGTTGTTTGTGGCTCTTTCTGGCGCTCTTCGGGGCTTTTATAGGGGCTATAATGGCAGCAAGCGAATCTGATCGGGATCCCCTCGAAGAGGATGTGCGGGTTTCATCGCTGGACGAGCGACTGATGACGGCACAGAATCGGGAGCGGATCAAAGCGGGGCACCGTAACAAGGGGCCGGACGAAAGTCAGCGGCTCGGCGCTAGGGTGCTAAGCTATTTGATTGGAGGCGTGGCTGCTGGTTTCTTACTCGGGTGGCTGTTTGACACCTGGCTGGGAACGACGCCATTGTTCCTGTTGCTGTTCTTCTTCCTCGGAACGGGAGTGGCGTTCAGGAAAATTTATATGATTTCGAGCCAACCGGTAAAAGATATCGGAACGGCGTTAGCAGATGATGATGATTGACGATCAGGGGTTAGATTAGTGG
>JAGXGT010000023.1 GCA_024636595.1 Sphingomonadales bacterium
GAACAATAGCAGGAAGGCGGGAACCAGCAGCCAGAAGCTGACATTGTTCATCCGCGGAAAGGCCATGTCGGGCGCGCCGATCATCAGCGGCACGAACCAGTTGCCGAAACCGCCGATCATCGCCGGCATGACCATGAAGAAGACCATGATCAGGCCGTGCGCAGTGATCAGCACGTTCCACAAGTGATAAGCCTCGTCCATCGATGCTTCGCCGCCACCCATCATGCCATTGTGGGCGGTTGCCCACATCTGCAAATACTGGATACCGGGCTCAGCCAGTTCGAGACGCATCAAACCGGAAATCGCACCACCGATGATACCCGCGACAATCGCGAAAATCAGATAGAGGGTACCAATGTCCTTGTGGTTGGTCGACATGAACCAGCGCTGGAAAAAAGCCGGCTTGTGATCCGCATCATGCGCGTGATCATCGATATGGCCATCTGCTGTGATAGTTGTCATTGTCACTTACCCTTATTGCGTAACTGGCGCAGAAGCAGCCGGTGCGGCGGCTCCGGTTGAATTTGATGCTGGCACCAACTGCGGTGCGACGACGGTCGAGGTTTCTTCTACCGCTCCGGCGCCTTCAGCACTGACTTCGTTCACGGCCGCTTGGCCTTTTGGCGTTCCGCCATTAGCGCGAACCCAGTTGTTGAATTTTTCTTCGGACAGAACTTCGACCGTGATCGGCATGAAGCCGTGACGCGCGCCGCATAGTTCTGAACATTGGCCATA
The DNA here is from genome assembly GCA_024636595.1 of Sphingomonadales bacterium. Taxonomy (GTDB): domain Bacteria; phylum Pseudomonadota; class Alphaproteobacteria; order Sphingomonadales; family Sphingomonadaceae; genus Parasphingorhabdus. Next base: position 736 of record JAGXGT010000023.1, read on the forward strand.
ATAGACGCCTTCGCGGTCGATCTGCAGAACCTTTTCATTGATCCGCCCCGGTACCGCGTCGAGCTTGAACCAGGCCGAAGGCAAGGCAAAGCTGTGGATGACGTCCGCCGCAGTGATCAGCAGCTTGACCGGCTTGCCCACCGGAATAACCATCCGGTTGTCAGCAGCCAGCTGATGCGGCTCGCCGCGCGCTGCGGCTTCTTCTTCCGACAGCATGTTGGAAATGACTTCGAAATCGCCGTTATCGGGATAGCTATAGCCCCAATACCACTGATAGCCGGTCACTTTCACGGTCAGCGCATCTTCCGGCGCCGGTTCAAACTGACGAGCGAGCAGGCTGATCGACGGCACGGCGATGACCACGAGGATCAGAACCGGGATAACCGTCCAGATAATTTCGATGAATGTATTATGGGTTGTCTTGGACGGCTCGGGATTGGCACCGCGCCGAAAACGAAAGACGACCCAGAACAGCAGGCCAAGCACCAGCAGGCTCACGCCAACCATCATCGGGATCAAAATCGCATTGTTAATCCAGTGAGCGGTTTGACCGGTTTCGCTGAATTGTTGTTGGAAATCAATGCCACCATCGACCGGCATGCCAATGCCGGGGGTGGGTTTCATCGGGGTATAAAGAGCGGGATCCAGTCCCGAAGCGGGCGCTTCGGTCGCTGCCGGTGCATCTGCCGCTTCCACTGCGCTCGACGCAGCCTGATCGACATTCGGCGCTGCCGGCAACGCTTCCTGCGCCACCAATGCCGTCGGCGTGAGAATCAGGCCGATGGCCAGAATCCAAGCTTTCACAAAATGAGTCATATATCGCTCAACCCTATCTTACCCCAAGTTTCGGTAGTTTTCCGGCATTGGCCCGACAATGTGAATCAGCAAGCCCGGCCCGGATATAGTCCGATTGGGGCGGCTTATAGGCATGGTTGCCGTAACCCTCAAGCTACCGAATGGATATTTTTTCAGTTTTTTGACTTTAATTTCTCTGGCAATGCAGCCGCAATATGCCCATTTGGGCAGAAGCAAGCAAAACAGCGCGGGATAAAATAGTGACAGAAGACGAGATTTTAGCCGAATTCCGAGCCAGTGACGCCTTGCTGGAGGGCCATTTTATTCTGTCGTCCGGTCGCCACGGCGCCCAATATCTCCAATGCGCCCGGCTGCTAATGAACCCAGCGCGCGCGGCGCGAATGGCCCAAGCCTTGGCCGCAAAAATTCCTCAGAATATCCGCCGTTCGATTGATATCGTCGTCTCGCCTGCGATGGGTGGCGTAATCATTGGCCATGAAATGGGACGGGCGCTCGGTCTCGATGCGCTGTTCCTCGAACGGCCCGAGGGCACGTTCGAATTGCGCCGCGGGTTTCGGCTCGAACCAGGGCAGAAAGTGTTGATGATGGAAGATGTTGTCACCACCGGCCTGTCGTCGCGCGAAGCCATTCAGGCGATCAACGACGCGGGCGGCGACGTCATTGCCGCCGGTGCCTTGATTGACCGTTCGAACGGAGCGGCCCAGTTTGATGTGCCGTTCTTCCCGCTGGTGACGCTGGACGTGCCATCCTACGCCGCCGGCGAACTGCCCCCCGAACTGGCTGCCATTCCCGCCATCAAGCCAGGCAGTCGCGCCGAAACACCAGCGACGTGAGCGCCATCCCCCCGCTCAGGCTCGGCGTCAACATCGACCATGTCGCCACCATTCGCAACGCCCGCGGCGGCGATCATCCCGAACCGGTGCGCGCGGCGCTGGTCGCCGCAGCGGCGGGCGCGGACGGCATCACCGCCCATCTGCGCGAAGACCGGCGCCATATCCGCGATGATGATCTGGTCAGATTGATGGACAGCCTGACGATCCCGCTCAATCTGGAAATGGCGGCGACCGACGAGATGCTGGCCATCGCGCTGCGCCACAAGCCGCACGCCGCCTGCATCGTGCCGGAACATCGCGAGGAACGGACGACCGAAGGCGGGCTCGATGCAGCGGGCATGCACAACAAGCTCGCCGATTTTGTCGGGCAGCTGAAAGAGGCGAATATTCGCGTCAGCCTGTTCATCGAACCCGAACCGCGCCAGATCGAGGCCGCCATCCGCCTCGGAGCGCCAGTGGTCGAGTTTCACACCGGTCGTTATGCCGAGATCACCGGCGCCGAACGCGAAGCCGAACTGCGCCGGATCGCCGATGCGGCGGCTCTCGCTGCAAAAAATGGCATCGAACCCCACGCGGGACACGGGCTCACCTTTGACAATGTCGTTGCGATCGCCGCCATCCCGCAACTGGCGGAACTCAACATCGGCCACTTCCTGATCGGCGAAGCGATTTTCAGTGGCCTCGACGGCAGCATCCGTCAGATGCGCGCGCTCATGGATGATGCGCGGTGATCATCGGTCTCGGCTCCGACCTCTGCAATATCGAGCGCATCCAGAATTCGCTCGACCGCTTTGGCGAGCGTTTCGAGATGCGCGTCTTTACCGAACTGGAACGCGCCAAGGCGGCGCGGCGGCCGTTCACCAAGGCGGGCACCTATGCCAAACGCTTCGCCGCCAAGGAGGCCTATTCCAAGGCTGTCGGCACCGGCTTCCGCGCCGGCGTGTTCATGAAGGATATCGGCGTCATCAATGCCAAGAGCGGCGCGCCGACGCTGGCGCTGACCGGCGGCGCAAAAAAACGCCTCGACGCGCTGACTCCGGCAGGATATGAGGTGTTTGTTCATCTCACACTCACCGACGATCATCCATGGGCACAGGCATTCGTGATCATTGAAGCCCATCCGCTTTAGGAACCGCGCGTCGCATGGACCAGGAAACCAGAGACACCAATATGGCACTAGAAAATACCGCCGACAGCAAATCCAGCGAAAAGCCTGACAAGGAAAAAACCGACTGGATCGGCGAGATCAAGAGCATCGGCCTGCTGTTGCTAGCGGTGCTGGCGTTTCACAGTCTGGTGGCCAAGCCATTCTACATTCCCTCGGTATCAATGATGCCCGGCCTGCTTGTCGGGGACCGGCTGATCGTCAGCAAATATGCCTATGGCTGGTCGTGGGTATCCCCGACCTTCCATATCGTGCCGCGCGTGTCGGGCCGCCTGTTCGGCTCGCTGCCGAAACGCGGCGACGTCGTCATCCTGACGCCAAGAGACCAGAGCAGCGACTATATCAAGCGGGTGATCGGCCTGCCTGGCGACACGATTGAATTGCGTGGCGGACAGGTGTTTCTCAACGGCATCGGCGTGAGGCAGGCCGTACAGCCGGATCTGCAGGTGCCGATCGACGCCAATAATCCTTGCAGCGGCAACGAATTTCCCGGAGCCCGCGGCGTCGATGCCGACGGTAGTCCGGTTTGCAACCTGCCGATCCTGCGCGAAACCCTGCCCAATGGCGTCAGCTACAATATTATCGATCTCGGCCCGCAATATACCGATGATGTGGGGCCCGTCGAAATTCCGGAAGGCGAAGTCTATCTGCTGGGCGACAACCGTGATCTCAGCGCCGACAGCCGGGTCGCCAGTCCGCTTGGCCTTGGCGGTTCCATTCCCTGGGAAAATATCGGCGGACGGGCGGAATTCATCACCTTCTCGCTCGATGGCACCACCACGCTCAATCCGCTGACCTGGTGGGGCGCCTTCCGCAGCGGGCGGGCCAGCCTCAGCCTGCGTCCCGACAAAGCGGCGGTAACAATCACCAAATAAGCGCCGTCTAACGCCGTCTAGAGCCGCAAACCTGCGGTTTCGTCCAGACCTGCCATGATATTCAGATTCTGCACAGCCGCGCCGGAAGCGCCCTTGCCGAGATTGTCGAGCCGCGCGATCAGCCGGGCATGATAGCCACCGGCATTGCCGCAGACAAACAGCTCCAGCTTGTCGGTTGGCGCATCATTCTCGCTGATCAGCAATTCCGACAGGCCGCTGCCGCTCTGCACCGAAATGATTTTTGAATCGGCATAAAAGGCGCTCAGCTCTGCCAACAGCTGATCGGGTGTAACCGCGCCGATTGCGCCGAGATGCAGCGGCACCTCGACCAGCATCCCGCGAAATGCCCGGATCACCGACGGCGCAAAAATGACATTGTGGGTCAGCCCACCCTGTATTTTCATTTCCGGCATATGCTTGTGATCGAGGTTCAGACCATAGCTGCGGAAAGCCAGATCGGGTTCCGCCGCAAAGCGCTCGATCAGCGCCTTGCCGCCGCCCGAATAGCCGGACACCGCATTCATCACATAGGGCCAGTCGGCTGGCAGCAATCCCCTGGCGATCAGCGGCGCAACCAGCGCCAGAAAGCCGGTCGGATAGCAACCCGGATTGGACACAAAGCGTGCGTTCGCGATGGCGTCGCGCTGACCCTCGCGAAATTCGGCAAAGCCATAAGCCCAGCCATCGGCGGTCCGGTGCGCGGTCGAGGCGTCGATGACACGGGTCCGGTCATTGTCAATCAGCGCCACCGCTTCCCGCGCCGCATCATCGGGCAGGCAGAGAATGACAAAATCGCTGTCGTTGATCGCCTCGCGCCGCGCCGCGAGATCCTTGCGCTGCGCCTCGGGCAGCGAAACCATCGTGAATTCGCTCCGCCCGGACAGCCGTTCGGCAATTTCCAGTCCGGTAGTGCCCACGGCACCGTCGATAAAGATCGTCTGCGTCATAGCCAGCCTCAGGACAGCCGTTTGCGCGCCAGTACCGGCTGTTCATGATCTGCGGCAAAGCGCGCCACCACGTCCGCCAATGGCTCGATCACCACCTGCATCGCGTGCGAAGTGGAATGGATGATCCGGTCCTTGTCGATCATCAGGCCGACATGGCTCGGGAAAAATACCAGATCGCCGCGCCGCAGATCGTCGTCTTCCGCAATCTCTTCGCCCAGAGCGGCCAGCTGCTGATCGCTGTCCCGCGGTGCGGCAATGCCGGTCAGCATCAGGATCATCTGGATCAGACCCGAACAATCCAGGCCATCACCGCTGCGGCCGCCCCAGAGATAAGGCGCACCCATCAGCTGTTCGGCGAGCGCCGCCGTGCCGTTGCTGCCGTCGAACACGACCTTGGTGCCAATCGGCTGGACATGGCGGACATGGACAAAGCCCTTGCCGCTTTTCAGATAGGAGCCGCATTCGCTGGGCTCGCCGCAGGCAATCCGCGCGCCCATCGGCAGCCGCTTCATCACCCCGGATTTGAAATCTGGCTCAATGAAGATCAGGGCCGCGCGGGCGCTGATCACATGGGTCGGCTCGGGCGTCTTTTTCTGATGCTGCAGCGCATGCACCGGCACATAACCGACATAGCCGTCATGACCGCTATAGCCCCAGGCCCAGTCGCCGGCGATATCCAGTACATGGAAATCCTCGCCGTGGAGCAATTCGGAAATCGCTTCATGATCCTTGCCGCCCTGCTTGCGGATCATTGCTTTCGGGGCGGAACAGCGCATCGGCATCGGTGCCGCATAATGCGGGGCAAACATCTTGCCGGCCAGCGCAATATCCGCGAGGTCGCCGCGATGCGCGGTGATCCGGGGATCAAAATCCCCTTCCGGACCATTCAGCACGAATTTCGCGTGCGCGCCAGTCTCTGCAGTTTCCATGTCCATGCGTAAAGAAATCCCAATAGCGATAAAATGTCCGTGACTCTGCGGCGTAAGCGCCCTGTTACAAAGCGGTGACAATCGACGGCCTTTAGACGACCCTAGGGTATTTAATCAAGCGGTGTCGCAGAAGCTAGTCGCCGTACCGCCCTCGCAGATAGCGCCAGCTCGCCCGCAGGCCCAGCGCTTCGCCGCCGATCGGCCGTCCCGGCTTGGCCGCCGGGCGCCAGGCAAACGTATCGAAATGCGCCCATGGCACCGATTCCGGGGCAAATTTCTTCAGGAAAAGCGCCGCGGTGATACACCCGGCAAAGCCGCCGGAGGCACTGTTGACGCAATCGGCAATCGGGCTGCTCAACATCGCATCATAGCCGGACCAGAGAGGCATCTGCCAAAGCGGGTCGCTTTCATCGTCGCCAGCCTTTAGCAGCCCGTCCGCCATGTCCCGGTCATCGCAGAACATCGCCGGCAAGTCGGGACCCAGGGCCACCCGCGCCGCTCCGGTCAGCGTTGCAAAATCGATGATCAGTTCCGGCTCTTCCTCACCGGCCAGCGTCAGCGCATCGCCCAGCACCAGCCGTCCTTCGGCATCGGTATTTGTGATCTCGACGGTCAGCCCCTTGCGGCTGTTCAAGATGTCGCCGGGGCGCACCGCGTTGCCATCGACGGAATTTTCAACCGCCGGAACCAGCAGATGCAGCCGCACAGGTAGCTTGGCTTCCATCACCAGCCGGGCCAAAGCGATCGCATGGGCCGCCCCGCCCATATCCTTTTTCATCAACAGCATGCCGGTGCCGGATTTCATCGACAGACCGCCGGTGTCAAAGGTCACGCCCTTGCCCACAATCGCGATTTTCGGATGGTCGGCCTTGCCCCATTTCAGCTCGATCAACCGCGGTGCGTGGGCGCGCATCGCCGCCTTGCCGACGCCGTGAATCATCGGGAAATGCTCTTCCAACGTGTCGCCACGCGTGACTTTCACTTCGCCGCCATGCGTTTCGGACAATTTGTCGACGATGGTTTCAAGCTTGTCCGGCCCCATGTCGGCCGCCGGCGTGTTGACCATATCCCGGACCATCGCGGTTGCTTCGGCCTGCCGCACGGCTTCTTCCGCTTGACCGATCGCGTCCTTTACCAGCAGCACACTTGGCCCCTGCCGGTCGGGAAGCTCCTTGTAGCGATCAAATTCATGTTGCGAGATCAGCCAGCCGAACAGCGCACCCTTGGCACTGGTCTCGTGCAGGCGATATTTGCCCTCGGGCAGGCTGCTGCCGAGTTTGGCCAGCGACCAGGGATCGAGCGCTTCATGATCCGGCACCCCGGCGACAACCGAATAATCGCCCGCCACCGCCTTGTCCTCATTCTTGCCAGCCGGCCGGGGCAGCAGCACATAAGTGTCGGCCTTGCCGACGAATTGCTGGGCGGTGACCAGCGCACGAATGCTATCGGGTTGCCCCTTTAGCCAGCCTTCGAAATTGCCCGCGTCCACGATCTGGATAGAGCGCGCGGTCTGGCCGGTGTCGGCCTCGATCAATGCCTTAAAATCAGTCATTTGATCGCTATAGCTACAGATGAGGCCGAGCGCGAGAGTCTATTCGGCGGCAATGGCTTCCGCTGCATCCGGTTCCACGACAGAGCTGATTTGCACCGCGCCGGGCTTGGAAAAGACGATAACACCATCATCCACCGCCTTGTGCCGCAGATTGATGATATCCTTCGGAAAATTCTGGTTCAGCCGCCACGGCTTGCGGTCGCCCTGCTTCGGCAGATCCTTGATCGCCCGCTGGACATAGCCCGAGCTGAAATCAAGCATCGGCTCGGTCCCCATCGGTTCGCCAGCCGGCAGGGTCGGGGTCGCGATCGGCGTGCCCTTCTTGTCCATATAGTTGATCAGGCGGCAGACATATTCGCTGGTCAGATCGGCCTTCAGCGTCCAGCTGGCATTGGTGTAGCCCATCGTCATGCCGAAATTGGGAATGCCGGAGAACATGACCCCTTTGTAATTGATTTTCTCGCCAAAGTTGACCGGCTGGCCGTCCACCGAAATCGCCGCGCTGCCGCCTGTAAGCATTTTCAGACCGGTGGCAGTAACGATGATATCTGCCTCCAGCGTCTTGCCGGATTTCAGCTTGATGCCATCCTTGGTGAAAGTGTCGACATGATCGGTGACGATCGACGCCTTTCCCGATTTGATCGAATCAAACAAATCACTATCCGGAACCAGGCAGAGCCGCTGATCCCAAGGATTATAGCTCGGCGTGTAATCGGCCATGTTGACATCCTGCCCCATTTCCTCGCGAACCATTTCCAGCAGGCGGCCTTTGAACGCCGCCGGTTTCTTGCGCGCCAGATTGAACATGAACAGGCCAAGCAGCACGTTTTTCCAGCGGGTCAGCAGATAGGCGAGCTTGGCCGGCAGAAATTTGCGCAGCCGCAAGGCCCATTTGTCTTCGCCGGGTCGCGACACAATATAGGTGGGGGAGCGCTGCAGCATTGTCACATGCTCTGCCGTGTCCGCCATAGAGGGGATCAGGGTCACCGCCGTCGCGCCGCTGCCGATCACCACGACCTTCTTGCCGCTATAATCGAGATCCTCTGGCCAGAATTGCGGATGGACAATTTCTCCGGCAAAGTCCGCCTTGCCGGCAAAGTCGGGATTATGGCCTTCCTCATAGCTGTAATAGCCAGAGCACATGTGCAGGAAATTGCATTTCACGGTGTGGAGGGAGCCATCGCCGTGCTGCAGGCTCACCGTCCACAGCGCTTCTTCGCTCGACCAGTCGGCATCGACCACCTTGTGGTTGAACCGGATCTTGTCCTCCAGGTCATATTCCTCGACGGTTTCATGGAGATAGTTCAGTATCGATGGCGCGTCGGCGATCGCGCGGCGCGCGGTCCAGGGTTTGAAATTATAGCCCAAGGTATACATGTCGCTGTCGGAACGGATGCCCGGATATTTGAACAGATCCCAGGTGCCGCCAAGCCGCTCGCGCGCCTCGACAATGGCAAAGCTTTTGCCGGGGCATCTTTTGGTCAGATGGACCGCCGCGCCGATACCCGAAAGACCGGCACCAACAATCAGAACGTCAAGAATCTTATTTTCCATTCTGCCCTATTACTGACATTGGTGTCAGTTGGCAATAGAGTGGTTTTCGATGGTTTATTCGCTGAGCAGGGTCAGGCTTCGAAACAGTACGGGATCGAGCTTTTCGTCAAAGCGGCAGCCGACATCGCCATCCCGGCACCACATCGCGGTGGCGGTAATCGGGCTGCTGTCTGCGAACCGCAGCCAGACCCGGCTACCCTCGGCAAACGTACTGTCGCTCGAGACTCGGCAGCCATAGACCGACACATCGACCAGTTCGCCGGTCTTCGCGGTTTTGCCATGCTGTCTGATCGCGGTGCGCTGGATCTGGACCGGGTGACGATATGCCTTGCGCTGTTCTAGCCGCGCGGGATTGACCGCACGATATTGCGAATTCATATAACCCATTATTAGCCCCTTCCGCAGAAGGGCTTAGAGCGTTCTGCTCAACAAAACGTTAAGCAACAGGCAGCAGAGTCAGCCTCCCCTACCGCACCAGCGAATTCATTCTGCAGCTTCGAGCGCCGCCTCGCTATGACCGGCGTCCTGCTGTGAATTGGGACCATAAAACTGGATCACCCCGTCATCGACGGGATCGTTGAGCAGGACGTTCCTGTCGAACAGATAATCCTGGTTCAGTTTCCACGGCATCGCCGTGCTGTTGCGCGGCAATTCGCTGATCGAACGCTGGATATAGCCGGACGAAAAATCAAACAGTTGCTGCTGCTCCAGTTCCTTGTTCAGCACCGGATTGGCGATCCGCGTCGATGTCGCGTCCATATGGTTGAGTATACGGCAGGCAAATTCGGACACGATATCCGCCTTCAGCGTCCACGACGCGTTGAGATAGCCGAACACAATCGCCAGATTGGGAATGTCGGAGAACATGCAGCCCTTGTAATAATAATGATCGGGCCAGTGCACCGGCTTGCCGTCGACCGAGAAAGCCACCTTGCCGGCAACCGCCAGCTTCAGGCCGGTGGCGGTAACAATCACATCCGCATCCAGTGTCTCGCCCGATTTCAGCGTGATGCCACTCTCGGTCACCGTTTCGATATGGCCGGTCTTCAGATCGGCCGTGCCCGCGGCAATCGCCTTGAACATGTCGCCGTCCGGTACCAGGCACAGGCGCTGCTCCCACGGGCCGTAAGGCGGTGTGTAATCTTCCTTCACATATTTATCGCCAAGCTCTTTTTTCATCGGTTTTTCGAGCTTGTCGATGACCTTTTGCGGATTGTCGCGCGCCATCCGGAACGTAAGGTCCTGCAACTTCACATTTTTCCAACGGGTGATCTTGTAGGCCCAGCTTTCCGGCATGATCTTGCGCAGAAAATTGGCCAGCCAGTCCTTCGAGGGCGCCGACGCGTACCAGGTTGGCGTCCGCTGCAGCATCGTTACATGGCTGGCTTTTTCCGCCAGCACCGGCACGATCGTCACCGCGGTGGCACCGCTGCCAATGATCACCACCTTCTTTCCCGCATAATCAAAGTCCTTGGGCCAGAATTGCGGATGCACGACATCGCCCTTGAAATTAGCGAGCCCCTGTATCTGCGGATCATACGGGCTGTCATAATCATAATAGCCGGCCCCCATATAGAGGAAATTGGCGTGCATGATGGCCGTGCTGCCGTCAGACTTCTCCGCCGCCACTGTCCAGCGCGCGTCTTCGCTCGACCAACTGGCCGACAGCACCTTGTGGCCAAAATGGATATGCTTTTCCAGATCATGCTTGGCCTTGATCCGGTGCAGATAGTTCATGATCGAGGGCCCGTCTGCGATCGACTTCTGCTCGGTCCACGGCTCGAACTTGAAACCCAATGTGTGCATGTCGCTGTCGCTGCGGATGCCGGGATATTGAAACAGGTTCCAGGTCCCGCCAATCTCGTCGCGGCGTTCGACAATGGCAAAGCTCTTGCCCGGACATTTGTCGCGCAAATGGACCGCCATGCCGATCCCGGAAATCCCGGCGCCGACGATCAACACGTCGACGGATTCGATCGCCGCTTCCTTAGGTTCTGCAAATTTGGTCGCACCAGACTCGGTTGGCATGCCGTCTCTCCCAGCTTTTGCGATGTTATGCCACCGCTGGAAGCCAGTTGCAAACAACAATTTAACTGATCGGTTAAGCCGCCTTGGGACGGCCCAAATACGGCCTCACCGCAATGCCTGCCGGAACCCTTTGCGGCTCGCAGCGCAGCTTAGCCGATCTTGCGCTTGGCATAATTGAGTTTGCTCTTTTTTGTCAGGATGTCATCAAGCACCGCCGGTTTTGATCGGGACTGCACGACCCGCCCTTCAATCTCGCTCGCCTGAATGGCCTTGCTGAACAAATGCCCCTGGACCTGCTTGCACCCTGCCAGCTTGACCTGAGCGAGCTGCTCCTCGCTCTCTATCCCCTCGGCGGTCGTAATCATGCCCAGACTCGAGGCAAGCCCGGTGACCGCGCGAATGATCGCCTGACAATCTCCCCGGCTATCGACGTCATCGACGAAGCACCGGTCGATCTTGATCTTGTCGAACGGAAAGCTGCGCAAATAATTGAACGAGCTGTAGCCGGTGCCGAAATCATCCAGCGCAATCTTGACGCCGAGCGAGTGAATCTTCTTCAGCAGATCAAAATTGGACTGGTTGTGGCTCATGATCACGGTTTCGGTGATTTCCAGTTCCAGCCGATGCGCTTCCACACCCGCTGACGCCAGCCCGTGGACGATGGTCGGCAATAGATTGGAGCTGCGCATCTGCGCCGGCGACAGGTTGACCGAAACGCTCAGATCGTCGGGCCAGTTTCTCAGTTCGAGAAGCGCCGTCCGGATCACCCATTCTCCCAGTTGGATGATCAACCCCGTTGCTTCGGCAACCGGAATGAACTGGTTGGGCATGACCGTGCCCTTGGTCGGATGATTCCAGCGCACCAGTGCTTCATAGCCGATCCGGCTTTCGCTTTCGATATCGAACAACGGTTGATAATGAAGCTCGAATTCATTCCGTTTAAAGGCGGATTGCAGGTCCAGTTCCAGCGACCGGCGGTCCTGCAGCGCCTGCAACATCTGCGGTTCAAAGATCGTCACCCGTCCGCGACCATTCTCCTTCGATCGGTACAGCGCGATATCCGCGCATTGCAACAGATCTTCCGCGTTATCCAGATTGTCGGTCGACACCGCAATCCCGATGCTGATGCCCCAGGACAGCTTGTGGCCGTCGATCACCAGCGGATCGGATATATTGTCGACGATGCCGGATGCCACTCTGGCGACATCCTCGCTGGTCTTGAGCCGGCTCAGGCAGATGGCGAACTCGTCACCGCTCAACCGGGAGACAATGTCATCAGCCCTGACCGCCTCGGCCAGCCGCTTGCCGACCGCTTGCAAGACCCGGTCGCCGGCGCTGTGCCCCAATGTATCGTTGATCGCCTTGAAC